>PIVM01000027.1 GCA_003353945.1 Gammaproteobacteria bacterium | reverse complement strand
AAATAAATTTTCCAATTACGCTTGCTCCCTGCTCCCTCACCTTCGTTGTTCAAATGCTTACATATTCCAATATACCCAAAACGTTGCACGGGGCAGGCTCTGCTCCCATTTGAACGCCTAGGTGAGAAAGCATGATTCAGCCCCTAATTGGAAAATTTATTATTTCCGAGGCCCTAACTGCGCACTACCAGCTTGCAGCTAATTTATTTATTACATCGATCAGCTTTAATTGCGGCTTATCTTAGCTTGCTTAATGGCCGCGTCCGATATCTGCCTAACAGATTTTTTTAACTGTATTGGCGCTAATGTTTTGCGTATATCGGCACTAACCTCTGCCAAGGGTTTTACCGGCAAAACTTTTTCATCGTTTAAACGCAACAAGGTATAAACACCATCTTCAAACTTAAGCGGCGCCACTTCACCAACAGCGACCTTACTGACCAGGCTATTTAATGGTTCTTTTATTAACTCGGCCTTTAATGATGCTTTTTTATAGCTGAGCTGCCAATCTGGGCGTTGTTTCTCTAGAAGCCTGCTTGCCTTTTGCCAATCATTACTATTGATTATCTGAGTGATCGGAGCGACAGCAAGAGAAGAATCTTCACCTTTAGGCAAAACAAGTTGTACATATTCAAAGTGTTTCACAACACCGCCACCAAAAGCTTCGCTATTTTCCAGATAGTATTTTTTTACCATCTCTGTAGTCACAGGCTGTGGTGTAATATGTCGTTCCAGATAGCTTTTTACTAACAGCTCTTCACGATAGGCCTTAGTCTTCAACTCCAGCAGCACCAAGTCATCCTTATCCATTTCGGATTCTGATTTTTGCGCTATAGCTCGGCTGGTAATCAGACTTTCCAGCAATTTTTTCTCAAGCTCTTCATTCATATACAAAGCGGCATTTTTGCCCAAGGTACGTTGAACAGCCAAAGAAAACTCTGCATCTGTGATATCTGTGTTATTGACATTGACCAGGCTTACCGAGCTACTTTCTGCCGCCTGTTCGCTAATATTAACTGATTCATCATCAGACTTACTGGAACAGGCTGCCATCAATATCAGTGATACTGCCAGCACAAGGGTAAGTTTGGTTTTTTTCGTAACTAGTTTTTTATACAACATAGTGATCTATTTTTTTGCCTGTTCTTTTAGACGATTCATTTCAGCTTCTTTCGCCTGTTGCTTCAGGCGATAACTGACATCACCTTTTACAGACTCAAAAGGTTTACTAATCACTTTAGGGCCTTCTGCAACTTTAACAATATGGTAGCCATAGCTAGTCACAAACGGTTCAGAGACTTGCCCAGACTCCATAGCAAATATGGTTCTTGAAAACACTGGGTCGATAGCACCCTCTTCCAGCCAGCCTAAATCACCTTCTTTTTGTGCGGATAATTTATCATCTGAATATTCCTGTACCAGATCTTCAAACACCTCATTCTGCTGTATGCGTCCATAAGCCGCTTTGGCTTTCAATAAACGCGCATTTTTTTCATCGTCTGTCATGCGGCTATTGGTGCGAAAAAGAATATGCGACACATGAATTCTGCGGCTTTCAAATTCTTCAGGATTATTGTTGTAATAGTTTTTAATAGCCTCAGTCGTCACGTTCTGCTTGATATATTCTTCAAAGTAACGACTAATCAGCATTTGTTTACGAAACTCTGCGGCTTCAACATCTATCATCGCTTGATCCAACAAGCCGGTTTCTTCTATTTCCTTGCTGATCATTTCGCGTTCGTTATATGCAAGCAACGCGCTGGCAACACGTTTGTCGTTATCTAATGGTATCCGTTTAAGATTTAGATAGGCTTCAAATTGTTCATCCTTTACAAGCTTTCTTTTGTCATCATCAGAATCACTACAAGCGGCTACAATTGAACCCGCAAGAATAACTGTTAGTATTATTCTATATTTCACAAATACACCTTTTTATATGAATTTTTCCAAAATTTTTGAAACATGCTTACAATTGTTTAATTTTTTATACTGTTGCGGAACTAATCTTCGCTCCCACCGCCTTAAGCAGGAGGGACGCCTGGGTCGCCTGGATTACTCGATTGATCGCCCCAACATTGCACAGTTTCATCACTAAACATAACGCAACTATTATTACCGCCAGAAGACACATCAATCGGTGTTAGGCCAATGAACTCAGGAACAATGGTTCGAGAGTCCCAGTCAACGCCCCAGCAATAAACCTGATCATTGGCGATACCGCAGCTATGATAAAAACCGGCATCCAGATCAGTAAAACCTGTTATTTGCGGTGTGCCATCTACCCCCCAGCCATCATATCCCGCACATGCAACACTGGTATCGGCTGAAATCACACATTGATGAGACAAGCCAATTGATACTGCGATTGGGTTTGGATCAACAATGATTATTTCACTTAGATTTGGATATTCACTTGGCATAAACCAGCACTGTAAACCGTTATCATCCAGCGCACAGCTCATCTCAGCACCGGTTGCAATTTGAGAGGGGTTGCTTAGCTCTGGCAATGGCTGATCAGTATAAAAATTGCCCCAACATTTCATACCATCATCATCGAGGGCACAAACATCATCGCGATTGGCATCAATCATTCGAGGATTAATTAAAGGTGGAGCTTGCCAGTTAAGCAAACCTGAAGAGTTCCAACATTCAACAGTATCGCCTAACAGCCCACAACTAAAATGCCTACCTGAAACCACTTGCTTGGCATTCATCATAGATGCTGGCACTGTGTTAATAGTTCCCCAGCAAGTAATACCGTTTGAATCTCTTAAACAACTATGATTACCACCTGCCGACACATGAGCTTTGGCTACCAAGGGCAATTCACCGGCAATAACCTCGGCACCATCGAGCAGACCATCACCGTCGCTATCCATGACTAATGGATTGGTATAATTCAGATATTCGTCTATATTGCTCAAACCATCCTGGTCACTATCCACTAGTGCATCCGTTGGGTCAGCGCTATCAAAGCCAAATTTCAATTCCCAGCTATCATTGATACCGTCTTTATCCGCATCAACAAGTAGATCAATATAGACAAAGTCGTTATATCTATCGCCCCAGCCATCCAGAGTAATAGTCGCAGGTTTCATTAGCAGGCCTTCAGAGTTGCCCTGTTGATACACAAGGCCATCGCTTGCAATACTAACTATCTCCATCATTTGCTGATTCAGCAATAGCAGATGCTTCTCTACAGAACCTCCATTAGTTAACGTGGCCATTGCCAGATACGTTTGATGTATTGGACTATATACAAGAGAGCCTATTTCCAGATCGCCCAGTAGAGCAGCTGAAACGCTATACGTAATAGGTACTGTGCTATCAACAAGTTGCTGGTGTTGCAGCTTATGAATTTGCAGACGATTACTGCTATCAAGAGTGGCGATACCATCTATACCATTGCTTAATAGGCCTCCACAACATACGCCCGCTATCGGTATAAGCGAACGACCTTTTAATAAAGGCCTCAATTCCAGCGTTTGATCAACCGTTTCAACGGCTAAGGCAATAACTTCCTCTGCTTCCGTATAATAAGTGGTTAGACCAACAACTGTTTCACCTAACTCTACATAGGTATTAAGCATCGAATTCAAACGAACTTCTGCTGTTAGCTGATTAATTTCAATCAACTCCAGGCCAGTTTCACCATTATTTAGAGCCAATAAATGGTTACCATAAAACACCGGCGAGTATATCGATTGTAATCCTGTATCACCTATAGGCATTGACGTTAGGACACCGTTTTCAGCTATATCAACGTCACTCAGCATACCAGCCGCCAAAACCAGTCCTTCAAAAGCAGGCTTAGAGCTATTAGATAACGGGTCCGATCCAGCACTGATTTCTACAAAGTCGTTAATACCATCAGCGTCACTATCGGCATCATCCTGAGCTGTTCCAAACAGTGTTTCATCAGCATTACATAGACCGTCATTATCATCATCCGCACATGGGCTGAAGTTGATAAGTTCAGCGGCTTCCTGTGTTGATAATCCGGCAAACATAGCTAATTGATGCTGACTGGCCGCTTCTGCCAAAATCTGCAATTGGCTCTGGTCTTCATGCACTATATAAGCATGCAGAATACGTTTGGTTTCGCCCGGTAACAGGGTAATTTCCTGATAAGTCAGAGACCAATCACGCTCGCCAGCATACGCATCAGCGTTGACAGAAACACCCGAAGTATCTGCAAAAACATGAGCTAAGGGTAGATTATCACCAGTGTAATCATAATAAAGCGCATAACGATCATTGGGTTGGACAAAATCCTTACCCGACGGTGTCTGTAGACGTACATCAGTATCTGCAGCGATATAACTATTATTGAGCATAATAGTCACTGTTTTCGTTTCAACACCTGGGTTGGTGAAGGATTCCAGATAGCGCACGAAGCCGTAATCACCTTTAGGTAACAGGATTTTACGGTTAACAATAAGATCACTGATTGTATGTGCTGGCAGTACCAGCTGTTGATGGTTTTCACTGTAATGAAAACCGTTATCAGAATTACAGGAGGCAGTCCCTGCGCCATATATCGTACATAAGCTCAGTTGGCTAGCGCTACTCGCAGTAACATTATCAACGGATAACTCTGCTGAACCCGCGGACAATATATATTCATTATTCCAAAGTATGCCTATCTCACCGTCTTCAAGATCCAGCTGAGTCACCGAATTATTTTGACCAATACTCACATCCGCCCCTATTGGCTGATGTTGATACCAGTCATTAGCATCCAGTGGATCAGTGTTATCGGTAACTACTTCACGAGCATCAGAAATACCATCACCATCACTATCATAGTGATAGGCTAGTGTTCCATACGTCTGTACTTCAGCATAGTCGTTAAGGCCATCGCTATCCGTATCTATAGATACCGGGCTGCTACCTGCCAGATTTTCTTGCGCATTACTCAATCCGTCAAGGTCATCATCCGCTTCAGCCTCAAAGTCGACACCATATCGTAAGGCAAAACTATCACTCCAACCATCTCCATCGGTATCTGCTAAAGATGGATTCAAACCGGCATTGATTTCAAAAGCATCATCAAGTAGATCGCCATCACTATCCACCAGGAATGGATTGGATTTGGCTATTGATTCTTCCGCATTGCTTAAACCATCACCATCAGTATCGATATTGGCTAATAAATCCGATCCATATAGCACTTCAAAACTATCGGATAGTCCATCACCATCAGTATCCGGGTTTAGTGCATCGTATTCCGGGTTATTGTATTCATCAAAATCAGTGAGCCCATCGCCATCGCTATCTGCTGAGAATGGATTCATGCCTTGCGCTACTTCCAACTGCGTTGACAAACCATCATTGTCAACATCACCCATGACTGAAATATCATCAGCTAGCAATGGGTTCAATTGATAAGCGATTTCTACAAAATCGCTCAGGCCATCACCGTCGGTATCGGCAAGCATCTTATCGGTACCATAACCATCTTCAAAAGCATCAGGTAGACCATCGCCATCGGAGTCTACTGCCGATGGATCAGTCACTAATTGACTAATAAATTGAGTGCTATCTGTTGGGTAATCATCAATTGCATCCGGAACTGTATCACCATCGGTGTCGCTCAATTCTGGGTCTGTACCCAACAAATACTCTTCATAAGCCGTTAAACCATCAAGGTCACTATCCGCCCCTACATCATTAGGGTTATTTAGATCAAAACCTGCTGCCAACTCTTCATTATCAGAGACAAGATCGCCGTCAGTATCAACTGCCATATTTATCGTTAAATCAACCGTACCAGCATTATCTCCCCAGCAAACCACACCATTGCCATCTATAGCACAGCTATTATTGCCACCAGAACTTATTGCACTTGGGTTTGATAGTGGGGGCACCATTATACGTCCATCGTCTTGCCCCCAACATTGAACAGCACCCTGATCAATAGCACAGACATGATAGAAACCCAGGTCAATTTTTTCCGGATATACCAACTCTGGCTTGGACTCATCAAACCAACTCGCATCATAGCCCCAGCATTTGACACCTTCATCATCCAAGACACAGGTTGAATAATTACCTGCCGATATTGCCCGAAGGTGAGAGAGTTTTGGCATTTGTAAATTACTTAACTCACCCCAGCAAACTGCCTGCCCATTATCTATTACACAACTGTGATCCGCACCAACAGCTAGCATGGTGGGGTTAGTTAACGTCTCAGGCACATCAAGCTCACCGTAAGCGTTATCACCCCAACAAACAATACCCGCTGCATCCCGTGCACAAACATGATCTCGTCCGGCACTGAGGTAGCGAGGGCTATCCAGCGTTGGTGGTGATTCTATATCACCCCAGCACCGTGCCTGGCCCTGATCCAGGGCGCAGCTGAAGAAGCGGCCGGCCACGACCTGTTTCGGATCAACAAGATCTGCTGGTACATCTGTCTCACCATTGGAGCCATCGCCCCAACACTTAATGCCTTCAGCATCACGCATACAGCTGTGTTTACCACCAGCTGATACATGCAGGCGAGGCACCAATGGCAGTTCGCCATTTTGAATTTCCCAGTCATCAGATAAGTTATCGCCATCGGTATCTGCCAGATTAACCGCTGTACCATAGGTATAATATTCCTGATAATCATCAAGGCCATCCATATCAGTATCAGTAACAGCCGGGTCGCTATTGATAGTAAATTCAATAAGTGTATTCAGACCATCTATATCATCATCATATAGTGCATCTGCGCTATCCGTGGGGTCATAGCTATAATCCAGCTCCCACTGATTGCTTATACCATCGCCATCAATATCATCATCTAAAGCATCTGGAACACCATCAGTATCAAGGTCCGCAGGCACTTCTAAGGAATCTGTCGGGCTGGTTCCCAATTGCGATTCATAATCATTGCTTACACCATCACCATCAATATCATCATCAAAAGCATCTGGAATACCGTCGGTATCGAGGTCCGCAGGCACTTCTAAGGAATCTGTCGGGCTGGTTCCCAATTGCGATTCATAATCATTGCTTATACCATCGCCATCAAAGTCAAAATCAGGTAAAGACAACTGATAGTCATCCAAGTGTGAAAAACCATTATTATCCGGGTCTAATACAGCATCGGCACTATTCAGGAAATCCAGCCCCTGCTGGTACTCATACCAGTCAGGCAGGCCGTCTGTATCACTGTCTATATTGCTAAAAGCACTTATATCCCAGTTATCTACATCGCCCCAACAAACCAGGCCTGTCATGTCCAAAGCGCAGCTGCTGTGCTCGCCAACAAAAACGGCATAAGGTTGATTTAATGTCGGCACATCAGTCTGACCACCGTCATTACGACCCCAACAGCTAACGCCGTTATCGTCAACTGCGCAGTAATGATAATATTCACCCGCAAGAGCCGTTGGGTTAGTCAGTTCAGGTGCATTACTTATTTGGCCATAACTGTCATCTCCCCAGCAAACAACACCGGTGCTATCCAAAGCACAGCTGGAACTGGCAGCTGCAGCAATATTAAAGGGCACATTTAACGTAGGCAAAGACAACACACCACCACTGTCTGAGCCCCAGCAGCTAATACCACTCTCATTTAACGCACAGCTGTGGAAGTGCCCGACAGCAAGCTCTGTTACACCCTCCAGCATTTGAGTATCTTCATTTTCACCCCAACACTGGACATACTCAGCATTGGCAGCACAAACGGTCTGGTAGCTTGTCTCAAGTAATTTAACATCGCTTATATCAGGCACCGAAGCCTGGTCATAATCATTCCCCCAGCAGTGAATACCATCATCGTCCAAGGCACAATTAAACCTGAAACCGCTAGTAAACCTGAATGGATTAGTCAATTCAGGTAGGGCTAACTCACCCTGGCCGTCATACCCCTGACAGCTAATGCCAATGCCCTCTTCGAGTATACAAATATCATCAAAACTCAGTTCAACTTGGTAACGCGCTATTAGTGGGGAGAAGCCTCGCTCGACCTCAAAACCATCGGGTAACGAGTCATTATCGCTATCAGCATTCACGGGTAAGGTATTATATATCTCAACTTCATCCCCATCTTTGAGTCCATCATTATCCGTATCTGGATTACTGGGGTCTGTTCCCAGCAAATATTCTTGGCTATTACTGATTCCATCTGTATCAGAATCCAACTCTGCATCCGATGCATTTAATGGATTCAGACCATGGTTAAATTCCCATATATCAGCCATACCATCATTGTCGTCATCCGTATCAGCATTATCACCAATACCATCCAGATCAGAATCTAAAGATTCAGTCGGATCCGATGGGAATGCATCAGCACTATCATCGACACCGTCATTATCACCATCGGTATCAGCTATATCACCGATGCCGTCACCATCAGTATCCAATTGCTCCGTTGGATCGAGCGGTAGAGCATCAATATTGTCATTGACCAAATCACCATCGGTATCAGCAAGACCAGGATCAGTACCCAAAGCTTGTTCTTGCAAGTTAGTTAAGGTATCTAGATCAGCATCAAGATTTTCTTCACCGGCAACTAAGGGATCAAAGCTATAGGTAATTTCCCACCCATCCAATAGACCATCATTATCCATATCGGCACTGGCTGGATCGGTACTGTATACATACAATTCGTCATAATCCGTCAGGCCATCACCATCCATATCGGCTTGAGCCGGATCGGTAAATAGACTCCACTCTTCAGCATTGGTTAAACCATCAGAATCACTGTCACTACTGCCATCGTGAGACAGGTCAGCAAAGAAGAATTGCTCCCAGTCATCGCCTAGGCCATCGCCATCTATGTCAGCATAATAATGTGGCCCAAAACCTGCCGCTATTTCTCTATCATCAGTCAGGCCATCGCCATCGGTGTCAATCGCAACTGGGTTAGTACTATTCAGGAATTCCTGCAAATTATTTAAACCATCACCATCGGCATCAACTAAGGCGTCTGTTGCATCATCATCGTTCAAGCCGAAAAACTCTTCGAATTCAGCGGGAATACCATCACCATCTACATCTGAATTTGAGATATCGATTGCAAAACCTTCCCAGCCACTGGATATAGAGCTCACATAGGTAGCCTGCCCGGTTACTGTATTCACAGTGTTTAAAGTGCTCTCGCTTTCACACATCAGCCATAGATTTTGGCCATCGCTATCCAGGTCACCTTGACCACTACAACTAATACCCAGATCGCCTACTAACGTTGTAGCAGCAGTTGATTTATTAATCTCATAGAGACTGGAGCCAGATTGAATAAAAAGCTTATTGGCAAAAGTTCCGACGGCTATTGCGCTAACGCTCATATTTCCTACAAACGTTGATGTGCCCGTAGCAAGATTCACCTTATAGAGAGAGGCGCTCTCTACTACCCAGCCATCATTATTTTCATCGATAGCAAAATCAGGGTTACTGGAAGCGCCACTCACAGCACCAATATATGTGGCCGCACCCGTTTCCGTATCAAGCCTGTATAAGTCAGGGCTCAGCACATAAAGCTCACCAGTACTAGGACTAATGGCTAAACCTTCTTTATCCCCGCCAATACCCGTTGAGCCTAAAACTGTATGAATACCCGTTTGTAAATCAACTTCGTATAAGGTCGAATTACTACCTTCAACCAAATACGCTTTACCGGTACCACCGGATCCATTTCTCACCAATGGATCCATATTTAACAACCGTAATTCCATTACATTGCTTAAGCCATCATTATCCAAATCTCCTAATGCATCTATTGAGTCAGTAGCATCAAGTTCTAACTGATATTCTTCAAGATCGCTTAGTCCATCCTGGTCAGAATCACCAAGATTGATAATGAACGGATCCAGACCATGACCTATCTCATAACCGTTCGATATACCATCACCATCATAATCATCAAGTGGTATTTCGGATTGATAGAGCATCAGGTTTGTGATGCCATCATTATTGGGCTCATACAAGGCATCAGCTGCATCTTGTGGATTCAGACCATGGCTTAACTCCCAAACATCCGAGATACCATCCAGATCAAGGTCATTAGTGAAGAAATAAACGCCTGTAGGTGTTGATTGCCCATAATTATCTAAACCCCAGCATTTAATGCCTTCATCATCCAGAGCACAGCTATGCTTTCGCCCGGCTGCAATATCTCTTGGATGCAGCAAATCCGGAACATTGGTTTGACGATCGGCGTTATTCCCCCAACAAACCACATCGCTTTCGGTTAATGCACAGGCATGATAATCACCCGCAACCAGTTTGCGTACATGCGGAAGTTCTGGAACATCTAATTGTCCATGAGTATTAGCGCCCCAGCAATTTACTCCACTCGGGATTAATGCGCAGTTAAAGTCGTAACCTACAGCAACGTCATATATCTCCTTGCCCAGATCCGGCCTGACCATAGCCTGAGCGGAATTGTTATACCCCCAACAGCTCAAACCATCGTCGTCTATGGCGCAGAACGTATAAGCCTTGCCTGCAATCTTACGAGGATTGGTTAATATCGGCGCATAATTCATTTCGTAACTGGTATTCCCCCAGCAAGTTACACCATCATCATCCAGTGCACAGCTACCATTATATCCGGCAGCCAGCTCTGTTGGATTGCTGAGTGTTGTTGGAGCATTGGATATCACACTATTGCCATTGTAGCCCCAGCATGTCATACCGTTGATATCCAGCGCACAGGTATGACTATCACCGGCAACTATCTGATACGGATCAATCAGCGTAGGCACATTTAACTGACCATTACCGTTATTACCCCAACATTTAACACCATCGTCATCTAATACACAGCTATGGTAATAACCTAATGCCAATTGATGCTTGGCATCGGCAGGGTGAACATCTATTGCATCCTGTAATCCATCGTGATCTGTATCAGTATGATTCAAGGCCAGGCCCAACTGGTACTCCTGAATATTGCTGAGACCATCATTATCGGTATCCGCGTCTACGGCATTCGCTACCACAGGGTCAGTACCGTAGAGTTTCTCCCAGGTATTGCTGACACCATCCGCATCATAATCCGCTGCGCCAAGACTTAACTGGAACTCCATCGCATCATCAATGCCATTTTGATTGGCATCTGCCTCAGTTTCTACGAGCTCTGGATCCAAGCCATTAAAGTATTCCCAAAGATCCGGCAGATTATCGCCATCGGCGTCATGCTCAAAGGCTGCGCGTGCAGGCGCATGACTGTTCATATGCTCATAGTCATAACCCCAGCACTCAATACCGTTAGATGTAATCGCACAATTAGAGTTAACACTCGTTGTGGCTGCAATAAAATCACGTTCCGGTATGAGTAGATTCCCATAAGATGCATTTGAAGTACCCCAACAGTTCATATCCTTACTGGCAGTCACTGCACAAACATGATCATAGGAAGCCGTCAAACTAACCGCATCGGTCAATGCAGGCTCATTATTAATATTACCTGTTCCGCCCCAGCAAACGACGCCGGACTCTCTTCTAACACAGACATTATGTCGCGTAGCAACCATTTCACGTATATCGGTATATTGATAGCTATCGGCTGCAACATAATTGGTATAGCCCCAGCAATGTGTACCCTTAACATCTAAAGCACAGCTGAAGTTTTCACCAGCAACCAGGTCATAGGCCTGATTAAGCTCAGGCACATCCAATTCACCGTGGCTGTTATCACCCCAGCATTGCACACCGTTATCATCAAGCGCACAGACATGGTCAAAACCTACGTCGTAGTCACGTACATTTTGCAAACTTGGTAGGCTATGATTAACGTTACCCCAGCAGCTCAAACCAAAGTCATCCAGGGCACAAGTGATATCATTCCTGGCTTTAATACTGATAGGGTTTATCAACTCGGGCACATCAATTTGTCCATAATTATTGCGCCCCCAACATTGCACCCCATTATCATCGAGTAAACATTTATGATACATACCTCCAGCCAACTGGTATTGCGCCAGTATCGGGCTGCTAGCATTATCGACTTCCCAGCGATCACTTAGGCTATCGTTATCGGTATCGGCATTTGTCGGATCGGTGCCATAGGTATATTCGTCAATATTGCTTAAGCCATCACCATCGGCATCCAGGTATTGATCGGCTGCATCAAAGCGATCCAGACCGTAACGTCTTTCCCAATGGTTATCCATACCGTCGTCATCCTCATCCGTATCACGAGGGTCTGTGCCATTTAAGAATTCCTGAACATTATTGACGTCATCATTATCGAAGTCTTGATTCGCATCTGCGCTGGATAAAGGATTAAATTGATTAAGAACCTCAAAATTATCGGACATGCCATCATTATCCGTATCGGCAACTAACGGATTAGTACGGTAGAGCTGCTCATCAATATTGATCAGGCCATCATTATCCGTATCGTCTTGAGACTCATCGCTGCTGGCATCAAATTGCGGAATAAAGCCGTATTGCAACTCATAGCCGTCTGTCAGGCCATCGTTATCCGAGTCATCACTAAATGGATCAAGGCCCTGGTTCACTTCATCAACATCTGAAATACCATCCAGATCTGAATCCTTCATCATTGGGAAATTAATAATATCGCGCTGTTGTTCACGGCTTAGACCAAACAACATAGCCGGATCACCCGCCTCCAGGGCGTTAACTTCATCAAGCAGGTTTTGATCATAATGATGCTGGGCAACCATTTGCATCAGAATACGGCGTTCGCCAGCGGGTATAGTGATCTGATAATCTCTATATAGATAATCGGAACCATTGAAATTCACAGCTACCGGCCCCGCCAAGCTTCTTTCAGTTCCATAAACATAGCCGACAATATCATCACTCAGGGTCGTCTCACTGATAATAAACGCGGTATCATCAAGATCTACTTCATTATCGCCATCGCTGGAATAAGCAACATAGCGGTTATTGTATTCACCCAAATAACTACGCCATTGAACAGTAACCGAAATATCCTGTGCGGTCGGATTCTCCAGTATTTCTAACCAGCGTGCAAAATAGCGATTTAATGGCACATAGATTTCCCTATGTACGCTAATACCACTCATAGATTGTGAAGAATAAACCAGCTGTCGATCGGCCAGTGTTTTATCAATTGCCCCCGTTCCGGAATAATATTGACTGCCATCGATATACAAGCGTTCCGATGTATCGAAGGTATCGTCCTCACCATCAATAACCCGACCATAGGCATCCAGATCCCAATCATAAGCATTGCCATAGAGATAGGCATATGAACTTTGAGAAAAAGCATGTTCGCCCGTTACCTGCCGATAGACTTCCTCTTCGGCGAAATCGACAAACAAATTGGCATTACTACTGATAGTAATTGTAGCCAAGTCATAATCGCCATTGGGTTCGGGGTCGAATGCTTCTGACTGCCCTTGCAGTAATTCATTACCATAATAAGCCTGAGCGAATACATTGGCACTTAACGGCAAGGTGCTGGCATTTTCAAGCTCGTAGTAACCCGTTTCATCGGTGACTGTAATCAGGCCTTCGAAGTTGACTTCTGCAGCTTCGACTGCAGCACCAAAGTTATCTATTACATAACCATAAATTCTGGAACCTGCATCATCTACCAAACTGAATTCGACGGTATCACTGACACCTTGTAATCCAACCGTATCGGTCGCAATAAGTTGAATGCTTACACTTTCATCAGTAGTCAGCGTGTATTCCAGGCTAAAGTCACCTGCGCTTACAGACTGATAGAATGCACCATTAATATAGTAGTCCAACTGTGCTATGCGCCCATCTTCAATAAAGGCTGGTGTAAATATCACATCCTGGCCTTTGGTCAATGGGCCTGATGAAGGCTCTGCCAGCATGACTTCCGGTGCGATAACATCCGGATTAAATGGTTCATAATCTTCACCATCCAACAATCCATCGTCATCATAATCAGGGTCCAGTGGTGAAAGACCTGCCAACAACTCCTCACCATCATTCAAACCATCAGCATCGGTATCGGCCAATTGGAAGTTTGTTCCATAAACTAATATCTCTTCTTTATTAATAACTCCATCGTTATCCGCATCGGCAAAGGCATCGGAGGCATTATTAGGATTAAAGAAGGCATCCAAGGCTTCAAAGCTATCTAACAGACCATCTCCATCGCTATCCATTCGAGATGGATTTGTATAGTAAGTATAGATTTCATCATAATCATCCAGACCATCACTATCTGTATCTTCGTTATTTGGGTGAGAGCCATTGTAATATTCGTAATAATCCGTAACGCCATCCCAATCAGTATCCTTACTGCGAGGGTCACTTGGGTATTCGGCTGTAGTTTCCAGATAATCATTCAGGCTATCGTCATCGGTATCGCTGTCACGTGGATGCGAATTAAACTGCTGTTCTTCCAGGTTAGTCAGACCATCGGTATCGGGATCATCTCCCGACTCATCAGTGCCTAGTGGATCAAAACCATAATCGACCTCAAAACCATCCAATAACCCATCGCCATCGGTATCAGGTAGCTGGTAATTAGTGCCATTGGAAATCTCTTCTAAATCAGATAAACCATCATCATCGGTATCCGCTAACGTTTCCTGATAAGCCCAATAAACCAGGTTCGGCCAATAGGCTGTTTCATGCTCATCACTGGTTTCAGTGGAATTAAAATAAATTGTACTGTAGTAGACAAAGCCTTCGCCCCAATCATAATTAATACCAACAACTTTCTTATCTCTATAATCTGTTGACCACGACAGCACCGGGGTAACACCTTCGGCCAAGGTATCAAAATCAATATACCCTCTCACACTGGATGACTCAGTTAAGGAGGAATAATCACCATAGGGCCCATTCATTGCTGGTGAATACGGATCAACTCGATAGGCGTAATAATCAGACACATCATAATAGCTACGACCTGGATCACCCGGAAGAATTGCAATCTCCGAATTCAAATTCGTTGCCGGCCTGTGCACAATTAATGCACCTCCAGCTTCAACAAAACTATCGACTAACAGCTGTTCAGACGCTGAGGGGTTGGCATAGTCAATAACCAACACATCAAACCCACTCAGGCTTTCCGCTGTAATTGATGAGAAATAGGTTTCTTCAAAATCTGCATTTAGAGCCAGGCGAGAATATATAGAACCATAATAACCAACCTTAATAACCGGCGATTCTAGTATTATTGTGCCGATATCAGTCATCTGATCTACCTCACAGCATGTTGGTGTCACTGGCAGTGACAGCATACTTACTATCTGCCCACCAACAGTACCGGTCGCCAGCACTTGCACATCACCCGGTGCAATCGCAACCCCACTCATGCTAAAAGAACCATCCGCCAGAGTTGTGCTCGCAATATCCTGTACAGAGACCGCAACGCCCTCCAGAGGATTACCACTGGCATCAGTCACAACACCTGTTACGGTTGTCAACGGATCATCAATCACATCATAGATAGTAATTCCACTACTGCCAGAGTTTGCAGCCGTATCTTCGGCGACGACTTCAAACAGCAGCTGGTCGGCAAGCACCTCTGACACAGTCCAGGTAATTTGATAAGGGGAGTCTGTATCCGTTGCTACCTGCTGTTCGTTAATGCGGAAGAATACTGCATCAACAATACCGTCATCAGTAGCATTCGCTGCAAATGTCACTGTCTGACCACGTAGAATTGTTTGGCCGTAAGCTGGAGAGGTTATTTCAACAACCGGATCTAACACATCCGGGTTGAGTTTATCCGTATCTTCTGCATCAGGTATACCGTCGCCATCGGTATCTATAGCTAATGGGTTAGACTGCCAGGTATTAACTTCCTCGCCATCACTTAGGCCATCATTATCGGTATCGGGATCATTAACATCCGTACCCAAGGCCAGTTCGGTAATATTATCCAGGCCATCAGAATCCTTATCGTCAGTCGCATCAGTTGAATCTGTCGGGTTCAATCCAATATCTTGCTCGACTTTATCATCAATACCATCACCGTCTGTATCAGCCAGTGTCGGATCGGTAAATGGCTGGCTACCGACTTCGACACCATCACTAATACCGTCGCCATCGGTATCCGCATTGAGAGGGTCGGTGCCTTCAATGATTTCACGATTATCCCAGAGTAAATCACCATCACTATCACGGTTATTGATATCGGTACCAGCTGCAAGCTCATCACCATTGCTTAAGGTATCGCCATCGGAATCTTCGTCAATATCCAACGTACCATCGTTATCTGAATCAACCGCGTTCGGTAACAAAGTACCACTATCTATTTCAAGGCGGTTACTAATGCCGTCATTATCAAAATCACCTTCCGGGTCATAAACCTGATAACGTTGCTTATTAAGCGCTATACCCGCATAACTATTGTTGGTTACGTCTAACTGAAGATCAACCTCATCCGCATCAGCAAAGTTCTCATCAGTAAAGAAGTTCGGCACGACAATATCTTTGCTTAAGAAGTAAGTCGATGTCGTACTATTCCAGGAGCCGCTGCTATTAGCTCGGCTGTAATAGCCTGATGTCAATGTTTGATCACCCATACGTATACGTAAGTAATAAGGGTAGCTAGTACCATTATAAGATTCAAAATCGACTGTTAGGGTTTGACCGGGATAAACAGCAGTATACTCTTTAGCAGCCAGACGGTATTTCGGCGTACACAGTTGCTGCTGCTCAACCACTATGGGATCCTGACGCACCGCACCCTGCAAGTCAGTCCCATCAGTATCATATTGATAACACTGGTCAAGGCGTAGAGGCTCATCCGCGATAAAGGTCAGCTCATCGCCACTCAGTGTCCAGCTGCCTGCCACCTGATTATTGTCGAGTAAGAGTCCTGCGTAGTGACTTCCGCCATTAATCAACTCCAGGGTTTCATCGTAAACAAATTGGGCTATCAGTTCATCGCTATTGATGGCCGCAGTAATTTGCAAACTTTCCAGTTCAGGTGGCTGTTGATTAAAGGTGAGTCGATAAACTGAGTTATGCGTTATTTCTGGATATTCGGCAGGTACCGAAGTAATAGAGACAGTGACTGTTTCAAATACGGTATTTCCGACCGTGAAGTTGCCATATGCGTTGCTAACAGTGACTGATTCAATCGCTGTACTTTGATTTATTAATGCAGAACCATCTACCTGAGCGGTAAAGCTATAACTTCCAGTGGTAACCAGGTTGTTGTAGGCATCAAGCAGTTTCAGTTTCAACTGAGCGGTATGCTTGGTACCGAAGGTTGCCACATCACCATCAGTTTGTGGATTCAGAGTTTCATCAACAATCAACACAGTAGCCGGGCTGTTATGAGCGACGTTAACCGGTAATGCCGACAAAGTTTGCGGTGTAGTATTCGATTTATTGTCATGATCATAACGCACAGTCAAACCCGATGCGATCACAGGAATTGTATAATCACCGACTACAGTTGAACTGTTAACGGTAACGGTTGCCAAGCCTCCATTGAGCGTTACGGCATTCCCGGAAACACCCGTTTGTGCAGGTAAAGCGAAGCCAGATAACATATCAAATTGAACTTGCTGAGCACTTTCCGTATCAACAAAATTACCGGCCTGATCATAGGCCTTCATGCTTAAGGTAAAGCTTTCGTTGGCTTTTACACTGGCAATATAATCGAAGCGAACTTCTGCAGAAGGCCCAGTATTCACTGTAATAGTATGACGCGCATCAGACAGCCCGGGGTAAGCCGGGATAGCAGCAATAACTTCATATTGCCCCTGCGCTAATACCGTGCTAATCGTCTGCCCCGCCTGCCCCTGAATATTGGTAGTTACCGACCCTTTATTAGTCAACTGGGAGTTTTGTAGGTTTTTCAGGGTCCACTTCACCTCGATACCCTCAACCGGCACAGCAGAGGCATCCAGAACTTCGACTTTAAAGTTAGCTGCATCGCCAACAACAAAGCTGTTTTTATTAATCGTAGATTGCGCAGCTGTAAAGCGGATCAAATTAGGTTTCTGCCTTACGGTAATAGCAGTGATTGCACTATAAGCTTCCTGACCTAGCTCATCACGCAATTTAACCTGAAGCAAAAACTCGTTATTGCTTAATGTTGATAGCGGTATATTGATGGTACGGCTAAAGCTATTGGTGCTACTGGCATTAATATTTTTGCTATACAGACTGACCGGGCTAGCACCAGTGACATCGAGCAATTCAACCTGCAATGAATCACCATCATCACTATTGATTAAGCCGCCAATGTTTACACTGATATCGCTACCATAAAATGCCAGATCATTACTGCTTTGCGTCACGTTAGCCGCCGCGGGTGCAGCATCGGCTAGCACGGTAATAACTCGGGCGATATCTTGCGTCAGTTGGCCTTTCTCATCGTAGACACGAATAGCCACGGATTCATCTTTTGAAACACTAACGCGCTCAGCTCGTGCATCGGTAATGGTAAAGCTGGGGCTAACCGAGCTGGAGCCATTATAGGATTGACTGAAGGTACGACCATCGTAATCAACTTCAACCAAATCGATGCCCGTGTCATCAGCCGCATAAACACGGATTGAAAAGTCATCCAATTCACGAACTTGTGTGGGAATGGTGACTGAAGTGATTTCCGGGTATTGATCATTGATCAATGACAAGTCTTTGGTACTGACTTTTTCATTACCGGCATAGTCTGTTGTTTCAACCAGATAGCGCACGGTACCCTGTGCATTCGGCGTATGTTGATAAGACAGACTGTTGCTATTAAAGTTGGCTGCTACCAATTCGCCATTTTTAAACAGGCGAATCTCGGCAATACCACTGCCTTGATCTTCGGCATTAACAGTAACGTTATACGCAAATCCAACAACAGAATAAACACCATTGACGGTTTCGCCACTCGCGCCAATATTGACTGTTGGTACATCCTGATCCTGATAACGGAAGAATTGCTGTGGTTCTGATTGTGCCGTATTGCCAAACTCGTCTATGGCTACAAGCTTAATATAATAGCCACTATAGCTGGTATCAAAGTCACGATTAATGACATATTCAGGGCCGTAATGGCTGGCAATTAACTGATAAGGGCCTGCCTTTGTATCCGACAAATAGTATTCAACCAGGGCAATACCATAATCACTATTATTGATTCTGGCTTCTACACGTAATGGCTCCGGCCACCAACTCTGTTCCGGCATAATCGTACTGACGGTAAAACTGTTGGATATTTCATTCTGCGCTTGTACACGCAGAGCTAAATTATCCGATTGCACAACTGAACCATCCAGCGCTTCTACACTCAGCACGACACTGAAGAACTGACCATTCTGAATACTGCTTGGAATTGACAGTTCAACCGATGTAATTGCTGCAGCAACGTCTGTTTGTGCTTGAGCATTGATCAGATACGCACTACGCACAACACCGTGCTGATCTTCTGCAGCGAGTGCCAACATATCGTTAGCACTATACTCAAAGTCAAGCCATGGGCTGATTAAGCTCGCGTATGGATAATAGTCGAACAAGGCCGTTTGATAGACTTGCACACCTTCAGCACCCAGTCCAAGTATCAACATGTCCTGATTCACTGTAATGGCCTCAACACGATAATCAGTTGTCAGGCTCAACAAGGCCGTACTCAAATCATTCATTGAGAAGATATGTAACTGCAAATCGGCTGTCGCTACTACGAGTAAGTTGGCTTGCATATGCATAGCAGTAATATCAGCCGCTAATGTTGTTGTGGTAACAACAGCGCCATCGGTGGCATTCAATAAACTCAAGATATTATTATTGGCAAGCGCAATACGGTCAGCATTGGCAGATAGTACCGAAATACCGAACCAGCCATCAGACAACATCTGCAGTTCATCACGCAACAACCATAGCTCACCGGCATCAGTTAACAAGGCAATGCTATTACCTGCTTGTTCAATCAAACGGGCATTATCACCCACAGGCATGGCGTAACTCGCCAGCGTTTGTGTGCCGTCGACATTAATTTGATGGATTAACTCTTCTTCGACCACATACAGGCCAGAAGGCGTATTGACCATCATCTCTACATTTTTATTGCTCAACAGGTTTTGCTGGCTTAAGGTGTTCCGATCAACACGAATCACACGCATTAAGTCTTTTTGCAGCATGACATAATAGTTATCTGTGATTTCAACTTCATCAACAGTCTGGCTAAAGGCCGTCGTTGGATAAGCACTTTGCTGCCATTGTGATGAATTGTCACGATACATCAGGTAAGAACCAAAATTCTCAGCTGCCGCAATAATCTGCCCTTGCGCTGCCGCAATATCACTAATAAAGCCTTTGCTTTGATGCTGATAGCTGGCGGTGTCATATAGGTCAACTGTACTGCTCAAATCATCGGCTAGGGTAAGGGCTGTATTCAGCTCATCACCTAACAATAACTGTCCACCTGTCCATACGGCTGACTGGATATCACCGCCCATAACGACAGGCAGTGTTGCGAGAATATCCATTGCCTGCTTATGGCGAGCATCAATCACCTGAACATGCTGATCTGCAGCACTGATTGCCAATAGATCACTGCCATGCTTAATTAATCTTTCTGCATTAACGCCAGCAAGCGTCAACATAAACTGCAAACTATCCGTAAACTTCAGCAACTGATTATCTATCGCAATATAAATAGCATCATCATCTACTAACACATCACGAATATCAGAGGCGGTGGTATATATTGTTTGCTGACTACCACTAAAGTTATAACGTCTAACTTTATCTGTTGCTGTAACAATAAAGCCATTATTACTCATACGAATCGCCGAAACATTTGCCAATGTATGATTGGCTAAAGATTCAAGCGCATTACCTTTCACTGCAAAGAAATTTAGGCTATTGCTATCTGCCAGAGCGACGACACCCTTGTGATAAGCCATCAAATGTATCGGCAAAGTAAATTGCTGCAAACTGATAATATCCAGTGAGCTGCTGTCAACAACGGCTATACCAAAGCCTTTTAGGGCCAGTAATAAACGATCGTCCAGCACTTCTATCGCAGTAATTTCAGTTTCATAGCTACGGTTATTACCGTCACTGTGATACAGGATATTATCAATGGCATACCAATATGCTCCAACAACTGGCCGGATCACATCAAAGGCATGGGCCGTTGCGGTACTTGCTATGGTCAAACGCTCGTCAACATAGGCAGAAGCAGAAGCCGCAGCCGTATTGCCCACGCCGTCTTCCAGGCGCATATCAACAATAATTTTATCAATACCATTCGGAATCGTTAATGTAAGTTCTTGCCCTCCTGAAGCAAGAACATTACCCAGCGCATCAGTCACTGTCAGATAAGCAGCAACACCGGCGTCCGGTTCGTTTGCAATCGACAGGCGCAAATCACTACCGGCAAATACTCTCGCAGACAGACCGTCCAAACGAGGTTCTGGCAAAATATAAAGCGGAGACAAACGCAGTAATTGTGTAGCACTAACTTTGCTGTATTCCGCATTAAAATAGGCATCAACGCTTAGCTTATAATTTTCCTGCACGCTAACATCCGGTAACACCAGATCCATCATAGCCTCTGCACTATGCAGTTGCGCTCGCCATAAGAGCTGACCATTGAAGTCTCGCAATTGCACATCAACATGGCGCAATTGGTCATCAACATTC
The DNA here is from genome assembly GCA_003353945.1 of Gammaproteobacteria bacterium. Classification (GTDB taxonomy): domain Bacteria; phylum Pseudomonadota; class Gammaproteobacteria; order Pseudomonadales; family PIVM01; genus PIVM01. The sequence continues at coordinate 27,961 of PIVM01000027.1, read as the reverse complement.
AATTGTTGAATCAGATAACGGAAATTTAGTACATCGCCCTCAGTGAAGATGGCATTATTTTCAAACCCAAGAATATCAACCGATGCCTGTACCGCTGCCATTTCGGCATAGCTATAACTGAATTGCTGCGCTTGTAAATCACTGTTTAGGCTGATGGCAGCCGTTGTTTGTTCAACAGTATTGTCTAGCCAGAACATATAATGTTGATCTGTACTGATTGCTGCAGCTTGTGTATCAACTTGCAGATCCGTTAATACTGAATCTGCTGTCAGATAGACTGGAATACGAGAACCCGATGCGATGACACTGGCGTCTATAGGAAGAGCCGCGGTAACCGTTGACGTGGTTGAAACAAGCGGTAGATTGGCTGGCACTGGCGTTATACCAAAGCCAGCATTAATCGTGACAGTTTCACCCTCATTGATAGCAGCTTTGTTAATGCGCAATGTCAACTCACCGGCTGCATTCATCACACTGCGGTATGGAATAACTTCACCATTAACAGTGACAGAGAGATGATCACTGGGGATTGCCGGCGTCAGGCTAATCTCGTATACATGTGCATTTTCACTGGCTACGGCAGCCAATGTAACAGCACTGCTATGAACACGCGCCTGCGATAACAGTTCATTGCTATTCAGAACAATCGCTGCATCTTTCGTAAAGTACAACAGCTCAGACTGATTGAACCACTGCCCTTGATAATCGCCAGCTATTACAGCCTGCCAATACCTGCCACGCCTATCATCATCAATATGCAACCAGGCAATATCACCATCCCAGGATACTTCTTGTACTTGACCGAATAATTCCGATGTCGCGACTAATTGCAAGCTATCGTTCAGCCATTGGTAGACCAGCAGGCTTTCACTATTCCATACTAAAATTTGCTGATCATGTACGGCGAATCCTTCGGCATTCTGCATGGCAACACTTTCGCCATCCAATAAGCCATGATTCGAAGTTTGCACAATTTGATTCTGATCATTTAACTGATAACGATCAATACTGTCTACATTCAGTGCATAGACAACTTGATGATCCATAGCCAATGCTATGCTGTCATTTGCCAATGCTGTTCCGATCATCTCTACCCATTGATCAGACTGCGCATCATATTCAATCGCTGTTAGCGTAGCGCCATATTGAAGTATCAGCTGCTTACCATGGCTACCTACCAGACCCCCTAATAGAGGATATTCACTCGCTAGTGCAATCTCACCACTGCTAATACTGTAGCCATGCAAAACATCGCCATTTAAGCCATCAATAACGGCAAGCAGATACCCGGCCTGATAATGCAATTCACGGATATGACCATATTGATAAGCAAAACGCTCTTCGCCATTACCATCCAGTAAACGGTAGCCTTGCTGATAATGATTTTCAGCAATTAATAATCCACCGGCAAAATCAACAGCAGTACTCACATCAACAATAGCCCATTGTGAATTACCTTGATGTAAGCTTTGTGCAACATCGGTGAAGTACGACGTTTCAGTTAATTCTTGTTCCAGTGTTTTCTGGTGACCACTGCGGTCATCCAGACTCGCTAACACGGTCAGGGTACCCACAGTAAAATCTGTTTCGTATACGGGTGCTGCTTGATAAGCAAATTGCTGCTCTACGCCACCTTCGGTACTCTCTTCGGTGATACGTAAGAAAGAGCTATCCGCTATATCATCCATGCTATCGCTAGTAGAGGCCTCTACAAATAAACGGGTGCCCGTCAAGATAGTCGTAGCCGGCGTCATATTAAGTAGCGGGTCAACTTCGATACCAGTATCCTGAACAATATTGATAATGGATTGGGTTTTCACTTGCTTGCCATCGATATCAGCTTCCAATCGCAGGATAAGTACACCGTCTTCAGCAATATCAGCTGGCAGGGTCAGGCTACGATGTACAACATTAGCAGCGTCCTCAGCACGGTTAATCGTTATTGGACCAATGCTGGCCACATGCTGTGGATCGCCCTTCACATCCATATACAAATCAGCAGCGGTTAACTGATACAGATACAGTTCAAAGTTCAGCGTCTCGCCTGCGTGATAGGTTGCCCCAGCTGTTGGTGTGATAATACGTAATTCAGGTGCACCTTCAGTACCGTCATAGGGATACAGCGTCAGACTGGCTGTTGCACTGACTAAACTATTGGCATCGAATGCACGAGCACGTAATTCGATAGCATCCGTAGCATCTACAGCGACAGTAAATTTATAGCTGTTCGGGTTAGTGAGTGTTTGACAGGCATTACCATCATCAAAAATATCGACACTGCTACTATCCTGACATAACTCAACATGATCGATACCGTATTGATCAAAGCTGCGCAAAATAACATCAACCTGTTCGCCGCGCGGTACAAACTCTCCATCTCCCGGAGCAACAAAGCTTATATTCGGTATAGTCGAATCAGAGTTTAAGGTATAGCTATTGGCAAAGTTAACAACATCGGTGGAACTAGCCAGACCATAAGAAACACGCAAACGTACAGGTATTTCTGCACTGCTTGGGCTACCGGGCAGGTCATTCAACCTCGGCTGTGTATAGCTAATGCTAACCTTGCCAGTATTGATATCAAATGCAGCATTTTGCCATTGGCCATCATCAAAGACTTTGACTTCCGTAGTCTTAATCAAATCAATATCACCCACCAGATGGAAACCAATAATCGCAGTGGTCAACTCTTCAACAATCTCAGGATCTGTAAAGAAGGCTGGAAACTCAACATTAGCGGATAAGCCAATATTTGGTTCAGTGGTCAGAATATCAAAGCGTTTTTCAACTGTATTTGCACTGTTATCGGTAACACGCAGTAGAATCGCAACCGTGCTGGCATAGCTAGACACACTCAGGTTAAGGGTACGATCTTTAATTGATGTCCAGTTATTAACAAAGTTCAAACCGCCATCATAGGAAACTCGATATTGATAGTTCAAACTTGCAGCGCTGACATAATTATCTTCTGCCAGGGTAGTGAAAGCATAGCTTGCACCGCGTTTAATCGATGTTGTTTGATCGACAAATTGCCCACCAAACTCGAGCGCCAAACTATCCAGTTGCGGCGGTAAAATATCATTGGCGATAAAGCCGGTACTGTAGTTACCGCCTGACATACCACTGCCGTCAAATGGGATATTGCCTGAAACATCACTAATACCACCGACAAAGAAACTATAGCTGGCATTATGTTCCAGTATTGCGCCTTCGACGAGTTGCAGCTGTAAACGCTGAGCGGTGATCTGTACTAATTGATAACGACTGCTAATATCAACCGTTGCGTCACTATGCGTATCATAATCTTTAAAGGTTTTGATAACACTGAAGTTACCGTAGTCACTCATGATAATATCTTCATCACCTTCAAGAATCAGGCGACCGGTATAGCTCGGCGAAGAGATGACGGTAATTTTAGGCCGGGTATTATCAACAGCAGTAATCCAATCTGATTCCTGGGCATTAACAAGCTCGCCTGTCTGCGCGCGCTGGATAACAAGCTGATAACTTTGCCCTGCCAATGCTGTCGGTGTATTGAACGTAATACTGTCACCGGCAAGATAATAATTAATCGCATTACTGCTATCAGCTGTTATCTGTACGCCAGCTTTTAGCCAGTGCACACTCATATCATGACTAAAGCCCTGACCAGTAACCGTAATCTGGTCGCCGCCCTTATCACTGATACGTTTATCACCTAAATAACTATCTGAAAGTACTGAATCAATACTCAATGCAGGAACAACGTTCAGTACAGCAAATAAACGATCGACTGTATTCATCTGATAAACAGCCAGATTTTGCAAGCCACTGTTGGCAATACTGGCACTAAAGCTTATCTGACTACCATCGGCATTTACCTGGAATTGACTACTATCAAGCTCCAAATCACCGAGAACCAAACGATCTGCACTGGAAAGCTCCTGACCATAGATCACAAACTCGGCACTCTGACCAACAACAACAGTGGCAGGCGTAAAGCCATTAATCGAAATAGTACGCTGATCAAAACTATCAGCGGCATAAATCAGACGCGGCATATCCAGATTGACATAAGCACCATCAATAATCTGATTCGGTAACAATGAGAAATCAATACTATAAGTCTGGCCGGTTTCATAACTGCCGGTCATGCTTTCAAAGTACAGGCTTTGTCCTTGCAGGTTGGTAGAACCAACAACGGACTGGTTATCACTCACTCGCTGAACAGCCAGCTCTGCAACATCCCAGGATAAAATATCGCCAGCAACATCAATCATCAGGGTTTCCGATTCACTGCTGATCAATTCAGGACGTATATCCTCTACATTCGTAAACGGCAGACGCGCATTATAATAATGACCGCTGGCTCGCCAATGCAGTAGGCCAGAGCTAATCCATGCATCACTGGTTGATGTAATGCTGGAGCCTGCAGTATCAACGTTTACTTTCCAATCCGTTGATAAACCAAACGTGCTGTCATAATCAACATCATAAACATGAATGCCTGAAGTCAAATATAGAACCAGTAAATCACCCGTATAGGCTGCGCGGTAAATACGACTGCTAAAGTCCAAACTTCCCAAATAATGATTCTGATTAAATTGTTGGGCATCAATAAACTGGATACGGTATTTCTGGAATACCGCTAGATACCAACCATTAACCTGCACATCAAGAATGTCATCAAAATCACCGATAATACTGTCAGCAACTTCAGTGATATTATCCAGCAGGCGTTTTTCTATTTCACTATCACCAATAATAAACAAAGCACGATGACTTAAACGAATATGCTGTGCCGACATAGCATGATTCAGCACCAGTAACTTATGCCCATTGATTGATCCTACATAGGTCTGAGAACCAGCCAATACAAAAATCTGTCCATCGCGCAGTAATACTTTATTCAATGAAGTTAGGCTTTGATTCTCATAGCTATTCACAAATACCGGATCATAGATATTATCCAGTGAGAAGTAATTGATGCTGCTGCCATCATTTAACAGCACAGCAATATCTGTTCCATCAACAGCCATATCACGGATAGTGCCACCAGCATTGAATTTGGAAATAAATGCCGGTACCTGGCTATCCTGAATACTGTAAACGCGCACTTCGGAACCACTGTAAGCAAACAGATAATTTCCCTGTTGTACGACTTTGCTGACATTTTCCAGCTGTTTATCCGCATCAAGGATTACTGATAAACTGGTGTTGGTAACGGTATCATCAACAAAACCGTCATTGCTCACTTCCAGCGTCAATGTACCCAAGGTATCTTCAGGCACAACAAAGCTGAGCTCCTGGTATTGCTCTTCTACAACATCTTCAACCGCATAACCATTAATGCGAAGCTGTGTCGCAGCACTTAGGCCTCGTCCCGTGATACCAATAATTTCTCCGGCATTAAAGTAGAAAGTCTTATCAGAACTATTCAAAGATTTATTACTGCGATTATATGAACCCAGACTGCTTATCACTGGATCAGTGATATAGGTAAAGGCACCAATTTGATAATCGGCCAACTCTTCAGTACGCACAGAAATACTGACCAAACGATTATCGACAGGCGCCTCATTTAAGCCCGGCAGAACAAATTGAATTTCACTATCAGAGATGGACAACATATCACTGGCTGCGACTTCAAATCCGCCAATTTCAACCACTGAATTAAAATCGAAACCTTGTCCAACTACGGTAAGGATTTCACCACCACGCCAGCTACCCTTGATCGGTTCAACACTGTGAATCAATGGTTGCTTAACAGCCACTGCAACAAAGCGGAAACGATAATCATCGCTCATGCTCTGGCCATGCAGTGTTTCCAGATCTTTCGAAATCAGCACCTCATATAAGGTATCCGGGTTAAGAGTTTCTGCCGGCAAGAAGATCAAATTAGAGCCACTATTATCAACCTGCTGAGAAACATAGCCGAAGATCTCTACACCATTCTCCCCAGCTTCCTTAACGGTTATTAGCTCACCGCCATAGTTTAGCAACTGCTGATTATTCAAAATTTGATTAAAGGAAATGCGTATAGCTTCATCATAAGGGAGATAGCCACCAGGAATTGGCCATTGGTCATGAATCAGCAGATCATTATTAATAATCGTGTTAAGACCACCACCCATTTGGCTAACCTCAGCATCTATCGGGTTCTCGGTCGCTTCATCATTGACATAGGCAAAACTGGAACCTGCATAAATGGCTTCAGAACTAAAGGCCATGGAGCTGGCATTACCCACCACTGAGAAGTAATTTTGCAACTCGATATCGGTGATAAAGTCGCCGAGTAACCAGCCAGATATATCATAAGCTTGAATATCACCCTGCTGTGCGACTACATAAAGAGTTTGCCCGCTGACTAGCAGGCTTTCAGCAAACAAACTGCCCTGACTAATCAGGTAGGCCAATTTAATATCCGCGATAGGTGTTGCAGAATCCTGGCTGTCTAACAGGTAGGCCTGAACCGTAGCTGAATCACCGGTGGCAATCATTAGCAAATTATTGCTGACCACGAGATCCTGTGCCGCTAAATCGTTTGCAACTGCACGATCTACATTATCGACCGTATCGATTTTACGTTGTGTTGCATACAAGCCACTGGCTAATTCAATTTCAAGTACCTGATGCGCAGCTGGCAAAGCCACCCACAAGCTGTCGTCATAGACTCGAATTTTCCCGGGTTTGCTACCCAGTTGCGATAAGCTGATATTACCTAATGAGCGTAAGTCTTCACCGTCACGTTGATAAAGGCTAATACCGTTATCATGCGCCACCATCAGAATATTATCTTCAATGGCAATCGCATTAACGCTATGACTAAAGCTTAAGGTATGCTCCAGCACCGGATCAATTGGCAGGGTAATATCAAACATATACAGATTTTTACCACCGGCCACAAACAACCATTGATCATAAATACTCAGATCAATAAAGCCACGCGGTGACAAGCCTCCATCCACATCAAAGTAATACGGGAAACTGGTACCGGAGAATTCCTTCTCGATAATGACCGGATGCACAGGATCTGAAATATCAGCCAGAACCAGACGAGCTGTTGTACTACTCAATTGTTGGGTAGTTTCACCTTGTGAATTAATCACTTCGAAACTACCACCGGTCACTGTATAAAGCACCTGATTACCCAGGGTAATCGATGCTACCGGGCTGGACTTATCCTGCGACAGGTTAACCGTGCCCGTACCCTGACCTGTATAGAAATAATCGGTTGGAGAGTTTGCGACTTCATTCGGGAACAAGTCGCTGGTCATTGTCACAGCAACCGCACCAAAACTACCGGATGGTGCTCTCACTCGAATATGGTTACTGCTATAAACCTTAAGATCGCCAGCCTGTGTACCGCCAAAAACCACATTGCTGTAATGGCTAAAACCGCGACCATAAATATTGACATAATCACCGCCCTGCGGTGGGCCGGTTTGTGGATTAATATCGTCAATTTCCATCTGCGGCAGAATACTTAGCGCGCCATATAGAATATAGGACAAGTTACTGTCACTGCGTACAACACGTAATGGCATCGCCAGGCTTGTATCACTGAAGCCAAGGTCAGGCACTGTGACCTGCAAGGTCTCATTATCCAGTGTCTGAATATTCGCATTATCCATCAACTGTTCGCCGAAGTAGAGCTGCAACTGAGCTGCCTCGGTACCAAAATTACGACCACGGATAATTGCAGTTTCCGTACCATCAGCATGGAAGAAGTGATTTAGCTCCTCACCATTATCCAGACGAATCACCGAATAAATTTCAGGTCGATTACCCGCGATCAGCTGATATTCAGCACTGAAGGCCTTATTCAGGCCGTGACCTGCAAGATTCGTTATACCCTCAGCAATTTGCAATTTAACCGTACCACTATGCGTCAATTGCTCGGCAAGATGAATGTATAACAAACCACCGTGCAGCGTATTAACACCTTCTAGCGTATAGTTTTCAGAGGCAACAAGCTTTCCTTCATCATAGGTCAACACAACATGCTCGGCCAGATGGGCAGGATCCGTATTATACAAATCATTAAAGCCGGCTGTGATCGTTTCGCCCTGAGCCAGATCGGCTCCGGCAAACGGCTGCACACCCGATATTGCAAACCCACCGCCATTGGCAACCTGAATACCGCCATCAACCGCAGTGAATACTTCACCCATATTCGGGATAATTTCACTATGACCATCAGTGAGTTGCTGCCAATAATTCAGCTCATAACTACCATCGATTTCGCTGTAAACTACAAACTCCTGACTCGAACCGAACTCGTCTAAATTCTCATCACTATTTAAGGCACGTTCACTCTTCAGGTAAATCTGGCCGTTTTGAACGACCATCGACAATTCATCAACATCGCTTACGCTTAATCGTTCGATAGCGATAATTTCAGCCGTATTCGATGCCGGCAGGTCATCAAATATAGCCACATAAACCTTAGAGTCACGAATAAAGGCGACATACAGGCTACCATCCGGCTGCCATTGCACATCAGCAGGGTTACCGTTAAGGCGCAATCCCTCTTCACCATCGTGATTGAATTCAATGGTGCTATAGGCTGGAGCGGGTACCAGTTCTCCCTGGTTCATTTCAAAGAAACGTAAAATGCCGGTACCAAACGGATCACTGGCAGCAACAACACCCACTCCGCGTTGTTGATCAAAGTCCAGATCAATTGCACGGTAGCCCGGTATTTCCAGACCATCCAACAACAATGGCTGAGTTAAATCCGTCACATCGACCAATTGCAAGCCGTCAATATCATTAGCCAATAACAGGCTATTACCAACAACACTTAGGCCATTAACCGGGGCGCCCAATGATAACTGACTTAAACGAATCGGACGTTCCCAGATATTAACATCAAAAATCTCAACACCGTATTCCATCAAGAAGCGGTTATATGAATTGCTGGATGTACTACCCTCTTTCAGACCAACAAATAAAATATCATCAACTAACTGACCAGCACCAATTACATGTGGCGGGTAATTGGGTAGATCTATTTCCAATCCGGTAGGGTCGGTATAGGAGAATTGCCCAACAAACAGCTCATCAAAAGCATCGCCAACCGGAATACGGATATAAACATCATAGAGCTCGGAATCAATAACAGTAGGCAGATCGAAGCTGAATTTATTCAACGTGATAACATTATCGTTCAAGTTAATCGTGTAATTGCCAAATACTTCATCAAAATCACTTCTGCCAGTGAATATCTCATAACTCGGATCACGATGTTTTCTCAACACAATACGCGATCCCGGCAGCAAGATTTGTTTGGCTGACTCCAGCTCAATTTTCTTACCACCCGATTTTGATGCAGAGTCTGTGCTCAGCTTAAAGTTACTGGTATCGATCTCATCAATGGGTTCACCAATCAATAAGCCGCCATACCATTTCGCTTCAAAAGAGCCGGATTTAGCCACAATATGGTGCTGTCCTGGTGACATCACCAGGCCCGCCATACTCAATGCCAACGCTGGAATCTGAATGGTAGTTTCATCGATAACTTGTGCCGAGCTGATCACATATTTGTCGACATAGATTTCAGTGCTTGCATTAAAGCCATTACCGATAATCGTAATAACGGGTTGATCATTGGCCGGGAATACCCCGCCTTCAACCAGGTGAATCGCAATATCCTGTGCGCCGGCTTCAGCCACACGGAAGTTACGAATCGATCTCGCCCATAGCCCACCCGCACGCGCATTACGTGCATCATTCACTACGATTTGCATCTTACGTTCAGCAAAGCGCTCGAATTGCAAACCAAACTCAAAGGCCAAGCCTTCGGCAGCATCCACCGCGGTTACCGTCACAGGCACCGATGATAAATCACCGGTGCTTTCATCCAGCAGCTGAACTTCAATACTGCCTGCTGCGATAACAGAATCGATACTGGTTAGTTCGTTAAAACTGATACGTAGTGATTCACTGGAATCTGCGCTGACTAAACCATTTTCCTCAACGCCAAAGTCAATCACAAAACTATGAGTAAACTCAAAAGTCTTCAGTCCATCGCTTGCGCCAGCAATTAATGCACCCTTCTTAACCAATAGCGTTTCAACACTTTCATTATTACCGGCTGAAAGCACATGTGGATTTTCAATATCGGCAATATCTATAACTATCATGCCGCTATGCGATGCGACAAACAGCGTACTACCAAAGATAGATAAATTTATCGCCGAAGCAGCTGAAGCCTGCAAACCGGTAAAATCGAGCTTAATGTGATGCTCAAGATTATGCAGCGGTACGATTTCAATGCCGTCGCTAGCCATTGCGGCAATAATATAATTACCATACAGGGCTATATCCCTGACACCTGAACTGAATATCACATCATAAAAGACATTCTTATCGTAGAGGTTAACCACCTTAACGGTATTATTTCCTGAATTTTCAAGACCGGCAGTATACTCAGACATTACCGGACAGGGACCTTGCCAACCAATAGAGGTGCGCGCACCACCAGTAAGCACCCAGTCACCCTGCGTCTTGATAAACGCTGCGGACCCTGTACCGCTAAGCTCTCCGACATAAAGCGGATCAAACGGTGCTATATAGCTGTGTAACTCTACCGAGCCTCCATAATTACTTCCAGTAGCATAAGCACAGCCAACATCAGGCTTTTTGCCTACATGCCCAGCACTGGCAGCAAGAATGGTATTACCTGCTTTCTCAAGAGCGAAAACATGTTCTGGAGCCCCTTTAAGCGTGAGCTCACCTTCATCGGCATAGCCTAATTCCTCACTAATAAACTGAATACCGACTTCGTCACCAAGGTTCATTCGAGCAATACCACCATTGCCCGATGCTATATATAAACGCTCACGCCAAACACCTTCTTCCAATTCACGCGCTTGTAAAATATCCAGGGAATCCAGGCCAATGGCAAAGTCACCCAGATTATTAGAGCCAGTCACGGAATAAGAATCCAGGGCAAACGCCCCACCAACCATTAATGGCTGGAACGGGTTTTCCACATCAAAACTGGCGACACGATAATTATCAGCAACAGGCATACCATTAAAGGCAACAGTATCCTCTTCAGGAATAAAGGTTTGACCCAGAGTGCCGGTATTGGCGATCACTACACCGCTTTCAGTAATTAACAACTCATCAATAAGTACCCGCGATGGGCTTATTGCAGCCAGTTGTTTCAGACCATAGCCAAAGCTTTCATCATCTGCGACTATTGTTTCCCGACCATGCCGGTCTTTAGCGATAAGAAGATGTTTACCTGGAGATCCGGGTGGCGTTACTGCTGTCATTTCGGTTGTTGAATAAACATCCAGGCTCACCATCGGCAACGAGCCAATACTTAGCTGCAAACCCTCTGAAACCGAGCTACCTGGTTCAAAACCATTACCGCGAATTGTGATACGACTACCACCGCTTAGCGGCCCCCATAACGGCGTAATTTGCTCTATATGTATAGGCGCATCAACCGCTATCGCAGCCTTCAGCTCAGCACTGTCCCATAACCCGTTATGGTTAACATAAACGCTCAGATCATAAAGGCCTTCAATGGCGATAGCCGGCACTATGACCTCGGCTATCGTCACTTCAGCATCCTCACCACTGACTTGTAAACTGATGATGTCCAGCTCAAAGCTACCCAACATAAAGCGTATATTGGCTGGATCAACACTGGCATCACGTACGGATATGGTGATATTTTTAGCGGAGTCCGTAGGTACACGGCGGGGCACAACACTGTCAATTGCCGGCGGCTCTGCTCTTGCACCACGATAGGTAAACAGCTCAACAATGCCTTGATCCAATTCATACAACAGCAGGAAGTCGCCATTATTGCCCGGTTTAACTGCAGCTACGCCGGCATCCACAACCAGGTGCAGAATTTCTCCAAGCAACAAGTCATCCACTTCGGTCGGGTCGAGCACGATAATGGCATCATTATTAATAATCTCAGTATTAATATCTAAACTACGACCAGCACTATCCTCAACATGGAATAAGATCAGGTTAGGATCATGTAGGTCAATCGCCTTATTAAAGCGCACCATAAATTCAACATTATTATCCAGGCCAATGTCCAGCAGTCGGTTTACAGGGTCAATACGATGAATTTTCAATACGGCATCCGGCATCACAGTAATGATCCCTGTCAGTTCATCATAACCCAGGCCATAGACTGCATATGAACCGGCGACCAGCGTACTTATAAAGCCGGTTTCTAGGTTGTCAAAACCTTCACGGATACGCGGTGCTTCCGGTACGGTAACATCAATCGCTTTCACACCATTTTGCCCAAGGGCTACATAGACAAAGCCACCATTGAAACTCACGTCATAAACAAAACCAAGGCTCGATACACGACTAAGAATACGCGGGTTCAACGGATCGGAAATATCAACAATCACCAAGCCGCTGCTACCGGCAGCCAAATATGCCAAATGGCCATCGATAACAACCCGACTGGCTGGAATATCCAAACGGGATAACAATTGATAACCATGCTCCGGGCCATTAGAACTGATATAGAAACCGCCACTGCCTACGGCTTCTACAGCCGTTAATTTATTATCGCCATAGTCAAACTCACCCCCTACTGCCAAGAATAAGCTGTCCTCATAACCGTCTGCCTTAAACTCCTGCACATCCAACACGGGGCCGTTATCCGGCATGGCATAGTTATCGAACATATATTGTTTATTTTGCAGATAGGCGTCGATTAATACGATACCGCTGGTATCACCGGCAACCAGTACTCGATTGTTTTCAACCCTAATATGACGTGCGGCATCAATACGCAGATCCAACTCTTCTATCACAGTAGAATTGGAAATATTGACGGAATCAAACGATAAGGTGAATAATCTGGCATCGGTCGCATTCGCACCGGAAACCCGAGCACCGAGCACAAACACACGATCAAAGCCATGTTCAAAATAGGTTTCTACTGACAAGGCGGTATAGCCACCTGGCAGTTTCACGTTGGCGACATAACGGTCATCTTCACCGTCACCATCGAGATCAATCAATTCCAGCAAATCTTCCGGATTCAATGGATTTTTTTCATTGGCCGTAAAGGTCGACGCATCGGTATTTACAATGACAACACCTTCTGTACCCGCAGCTATAACAAGATAGGTACCACTAGGGTCACGTACAGCATCGTAATATATCGGTTTGGTTTTTGGTTCCGAACGGATCAAAGACTGCATGGGCTGCAAATATTCAAACGCGTTTGCCAATATGCCTTGCTGCTTGCCGATGATGTCAACCTTAACGTCGACAGTGCCAATACGACCGCCAGGCACTTTCACTTCCAGAGTCTCGGTATCAATAACTTTGATCGTCTGTGAGTCAGCCAGGTATGGACCAAAACTCACCGCCATTTCATTCGTACCGCTACGGAAACCCTGCCCTTTAATTCGGACTATCGTACCGCCTTCAAGGCTACCCGCTTTTGGAGAAATGCTGTCGAGCAACAAAGGCTCAACATAGTAGAGAGCACCGATGATATCGAAACGATCACTATCTTCACGAACAACCGTTAACGATGCCGGTCCTGGTGTATTCTCAGGTATCTTAATACGATAACGGACTGAACCATCGCCCAAGTCTTCAGAGTCCATCAAGCTGGCTAATTGACCAGATATCAGGAAGCTCGGCGATAAACCAGCCGCTTTGATAATCACATCAACTTCGCCGCCGCCTACATCAACCACATTGGGTTCAAGACTGACAAATTCCATCGATGCACCGGTGGCCTCACCCGTGGTAAAGTCCAAGGTATAATCAAATAGGCCCTGCGTACGACGACTGGCCGCAACACCGGATAGCGTCACCACATAGCGCTGATTACTATCCAAATTTTGCGCTGGTGTTAACAACAGCTGGCGCTTATCAGCACTGCCGAAACTGATCGTATAATCAAAACTTTCCAGTTCTTCTGCACCAATATCCTTGCCGAAACTGATATATTGTTCCAGCTCCACTTCGGTATAGGGTATGGGCTGAGTAAAGTTCAAAATAACTGGCTGATCCAGATGTACCGACAACTGCCCTTTGGCCGGCTGACTTGAAGCCAGATCAAGTACCAACAAATCAACAAAGCTCAACACACTTCTAAAGCTTTCCAGGGAACCTCTATCCATCCAACGGTTAACGGCAAAAATGGCCAGGCCATCGTCGGTAAGAACAATAGGCTCACGACCATCCTCAATAACACCTGTATCGCTGGCGGTACTGCTGATATCAACAACCATGGCATCCAACAGGTTAATTTCACTGCTATCGGTAACATCGTAGGCACCCAGGTAGTAAATACTATCTTGAGCACCACTGGCCGTATTGATAAATGAGGCATCGTCTCCAGCGACAGAATATCCCAGGCCTGGAACGATCTCCCCACCGGGCTCTCGACTAAGGAAAACACTGGTGCTGGCTAAACTGTCCATACCATAAACATTTCCCGGTATAGAGAAACCATAACCGTTATAACTACCTAAGGTGCGTAAATACTGAGGATAGCTGCTATCAACCAAACGCAGATTACCACCCGTGGTAAATGCGCTTTCATTAACAAGGGGGGCACTCAGCTCAACATAACCATTGCTGCCAAGCTGTGGCATGGAAGGTTTGGTGATATCAAAAATATAGCGCTTTTTACCTGATCGACGCTCTGCATTATCAGCAACAACATGCAATTGCTCAGCGATTAATTCAATATCCCAGACAAACAGCTCTTGCGATTTTCCTGCGCTTGACCCATGGGTTAAACGCGTAATCACCGAAGGGCGCACAGGGTCGGCAACATTAACAATAACAACGCCATCATCACCCGCCGCGATAAACAGCAGCTGTCCATTTTTCAAAATCTTCGTCGGCGTATGGTCTATCGGTAACGGTAGACTATAGAGGATATCCCGGGTTTTCCCCTCTTCAGGAACCTCTTCACCACGCAATTCACGGTCATAGACCAGCAACACATTTTTGTCTTCATACGGTGTGCTAATACGATCCAGGTGATAGCCTTTAGCGGTGACATAGAGATGCTCTTCCGCCAGTAGCATATCGGTAGCCACAAGATCCTGCGGCAAATCATAATAACCAAAGCCATGGCGGGGAGCCGCTTCTGGCAGATCATTACGATCATATTTCACCAGGCTTATCCAGCTAGGCGCATAATAGGTATAGAAGGCCTCTTTACTGGATACCTTATCCAGCCGCATATCTTCCAGTTCCCTATACGTTTGTATGCCACGGCCTAATACATAGACCCATTGCAAATCCGTATCAACCGCAATCTCAACGATCTCCCCTGGCGGTAAGCGTGTCGGATCATTGACATAGCCCGACTCTGTATATTTATCAACATCGTCCGGTGTAAGCAGGTCTGCCGTTTCCAGACTACGATTAATCACCAGGCGACCATAGAACATCGCATTTTGTAACAGGAAGCTACGGCCTAAATCATCACTGATTTGTACATCAACAAAACCACGGTAAGGCTGGCCTTCACCATCGCTGAAGTCAGGTACATACCATTCCATATGCTCGGCGCTGTATATGGACAGGCGATCATTATCAACGTCCGTACTTATCGCCGTTTCTGGCTGACCACTCTTATAAGCGGTTAAGGTAATACCTGGGTGAAAACCATAACCTACCAGAGAAACCTGATCGTTTTCACCGGCCTGCACAACACGCACAACCGCAGGATTAATAAAACTGATTTCAAGGAAATCCACATAGGTGTAACCGCCAATAACAATATCACTTAGATTGTCTTTATTAGTGACTTTAACCGCTGCAGGGCCGGCATAGTTAGCGACTGTTTTTGCATAAATGGAATCATAGGGGTCTTCTGCCGTTGCAGCGATAATCGACTCAACGACCAAGGGCTGACCACCGATTTCCAGTACCGGTTTATCACTAAAGTTGGTACCACGTATAACAATTTCTGTACCACCATTTATGCTACCGGCAGCACGACAACCCACTTCATTATTAGCTTGTGATTCCAGTGTGCAGATAGACACAATATCTGGTGCTGAAGCATCATTGGATGCAGTAACAAAACTAAAGCGATAATCACTGCCCATTGAGTAGCCGGTAAGAGGCTCTAAACCGGCCTTAACCACCACGACATAACGGTTATTGGCTGACAGATGATGCTCGGAAATACGGCTTAGTTGCAAAATACGACGATGATCTTCATAAACATCTTGCGTTGCGTTATAGCGTTGCTCATAACCCAGGTCAAACCAGGCAGTAACATCATCACCACCCAGGTCAGGATCACCTTCATACACCTGCAAATACTGGGATAAATCAATATTGTCAGTCAATATGCCAGATAGTTCGATAGTGATGTGCTCTACACCAGTACTAACACCATACTCTTCATAATAAGGTGAATGCGCCAATACCGTCAGCTCAGGCATTTCTATACGGTTAACACCTTTTTTGCCTGCAGCAACTTGCATGGCACCACGCGCCATCACGATATCTCGTGCAACAAAATCATTACCCGCAACCTTACGATGTATAACGACAGGCACTGTAGCATCCAGGCCATCAATTCTGGCTTTATTCAAATCAATGATTTCTACCACGGTCTGAGCAGGTTTATCTTCCTGGTCGGAATACAAGACACTGGCATAAGCTAGATTACCAGAGACCTTCACATCATAAACACCGTCAGATACGCGATCTGGGCGAGCTGGATTCAACTCGATAATTTCTCTCATCTGCGGCTGGAATGGATCAGAAATATCAATCACATTCACAGCTGATGAAAAGCCCTCACCCGCCATATCCGTGACATATAATTTATCACCTACAATCTCCAAACGATTGGCAATACCCAAAGTATCGATATGCGCAATAATCGGTAATGAAGGGTCAGCAATATCAGCAACTACAACACCCTCAAACGATGCCGCAATATAAGCGTAACGACCTGAGATTTTCACATCACGACTAAAACCATTGGGCTTGATATAGCCAACATGATAAGGCGCGTTCAGATCACTGATATCAATAACTTGTACACCCCCATGACCGTTGGCAACAAAGGCAATATTGTCCTTGGTATCCATGCCATACGCATCGAGATATGGCAGATCAATACGCCCCGACAATAAATAAGGCAGGCCAAACTGATAATCACCATTTTGTGTGGTAAAGACCAATAACTCGCCGTTCATATTGTCGTAGTACAACTCACCACTACCTTCAGAGCCACTTTCTCCACCTAACCAGTTAGCTTTAACTTCATTCTCAAGCGCTGATACAAAAGCACCGCCATTGGCAGCTTCG
Organism: Gammaproteobacteria bacterium; assembly: GCA_003353945.1. GTDB lineage: Bacteria > Pseudomonadota > Gammaproteobacteria > Pseudomonadales > PIVM01 > PIVM01. Next base: position 10,672 of record PIVM01000027.1, on the reverse strand, counting down.
CCAAACTGCTCTTCCATGATGGCTGCAATTTCTTCATCCGATAATCCGGTACCTTCCAACAACATATGGGCAAGCTCATTATCAGGAACAAACTCTGCTGGCTCGAAGCCCATTTTGCTTGCTAGCACCACATTTTCTTCAGCTTTTACAGAAGATATTGTTCCAGCAAAAATTTCTGCCGCACCATTCAATAATGATGAATACACATGTACGTTGCCGTTACCTTCACTATTACTTTCATCCGCTGCCTCCATCAGATATAAGCCGGTGCGTGGTATCGTTGCTCCGGCTTTATCTATCTCTTTTAAATACAGCCCCTGTTCAAACATCATCGGTGTTTGTGATGCCCAGGCGGTAATCATAGCGCCGGTTCGATCCAGACTATGGAACTGATCGATAGCGGTATAATAAATATCTTTACCCGCTGTTAAGTTATTCTCAGTTGCTTGAATAAAGCGACGCTCGGCTACTGGCAAACCAACTTCATAGATAGTTTCTTCACTAACCTTATGATCAGGGGTTACAACCTCAGTAATTACCCTGACACGCTCATTACGACTATCACTACGGCGCAAAATATTGCCATCAGTGAAATCTGCCCAGTAAATATAATAGTAATTATCTGAATCGCTAGCGGGAATATCCTCACCGGCTGATTCGCTATCATCGCGGAACAGCTCCAACTCTTTCTCATCCAGCCTAAGCCAAAGACCGGACTCCAACTGGTACTCACGTAACCAATATTGCTTAACGGTTTCAATCGACAAACCCAAATCGCGGATAGACACTGCCGAACGAATGGTTTCAGCCGATGTGATGATTTCGCGATCAGGTGGATAGAGAATACTGAGTTCTGGCTCAACCGTATCTTTAATAGAACCTACTAGCACAGTTTGTGACTGGCCGGTTTGTCCTAACAAGTCATAGGCAATGGCATAAACATAAAATCCGTCTACACCTTCAGGGGCTTCCAATTCAGTGGTATAGATATGATCTTGGGCCACAGCGTTATTACGCTCACCCTGACTGTCGTAAACCGTAGCTACTGGTTGCTCATTGACATAGAACACCACCCGATCAATACCTTCAACACCCAGATCATCAAAGGCTTCTACCCACACTTCAATATTTTCACCGTTAATCACTACCGAACTATCATTATCCGGCTTGACGATTGTTGCGGTTGGCGACTGGTCGGCCAGAATCAGTAACTCCTTCATCACCGGCGACAAGTCGGACTCATAACCGTCAATATCAACGGCTGTGGCTTTGAATTTCAGTACATCGCCAACATGATCACTTGGCACAGTAATATGGAATTGGAAGGGTAAGGCAACATCTTCGCCAATAACCTGGAAGTTATCTTCGCCACCAACCGCACTCAAAGACTGATATAAGGTAACACTATCGACACCCACTTCAGGGTCAGAAGCCAGTACCGACATAATAATGCTGCGGCCCTCGGTGACCTCATCAATATCACCCAGATTATAACCACGTGAATCCAACACCTTCATCGAATTCACTTCCGGCTTTTGGTTACGCACCAGAGTCAGCGAAAGATTTTCGATACTGGAATTACCTGCGCCATCAATAGCCGTCACGCGGAAACGCATTAGCATATTCTCGGGCTCACTGCCTTCTGCGCCATTAAAGTAATATGAGATTTCTCTTACTGACATCACGCCATAATAGGGGGCACCCAACAATAATTGATTGCCCGATAACTCACTATCCTCTATTGTTCCATCAGCATTCTTGTCGGCAAAAAGCTCCAATCTTACAGAACGAACGGCTACATCATCAACCGCATCAAGGTTATAAGTAAACGGCCTGTTTTCAACAATGGTGCCATTATCAGCTGGATTAAATATCGTAATTTCCGGGCTGATCGTATCTTTTAAGACATGCACTGTAGTAGCCGATAGCGTTTCAGCTGTACGGGCTGTACCGTTATAACGCAACTCAGTAGCAAAAGCGGTAATGTTCAGATCATTACCCGCATCACCATAAGGAATATGCACAAGGAAATCATACGGATAAACCAGATCGGTAAAGGTCTGAGGCCCACTGTTAAAGCCATCAACATTCAGTACTACCTGTTCAATACCAACATCATCAGTAGCATTTACCTGCACCAACAAGTACTGGCCTTCCGTCACATCGGAACCATCAACAGGTATACCGATAGCAACCAGCGGTGCCTGATCTTCACGTATAGCAACCTGCACAGATTCCTCTGCCCTATGCGCATCAACATCGCCATAGGCCACACCATAGCTATCCACGGCTTCGACAGAGATATCAATAATATTGTTAGCGGCATTATTCGGGTCAAAATCTGGTACAGGCACACTGAAATTATATGGAGGCGCCTTCAGGCGTAGCTGATAATCTGCCTGTCCGTTAGCATATTTGGCAACCAGGTTCACATAATTGATCGCAACATCATCAAAGGCATTAACATTCACATAAAGCTGCGTACCTTCAACCGCTGTTGAGTTATTCAGTGGTTCAATAATATCAATAACCGGGCGTTCATCAGGCAGTGTGGTAATAAGGCCAGGTAATGAAACCTCATTATTTGTATCGCGTACAACAACTGTAATTAAGGTATCAAAACGAGATACATCAGCATAATTTACTGCAAAATCTGTCGCTATATCCAATAGTTTAGGCGTATGAATTAGCTGATTATATTCCGGTGTATCAATATCATTGGTCGTAATCGGTCGGTCATCCCTGAACGGTATATCAGTAATGGTGCGTAACAATTTTGGAACCGATTTCAAATAATTTCCATTGTTTAATAACACCCCATAACCACGGTATAACTCCATCTCTGTCACACGTACATTATCCGCACCGCGGTAGGTCAAGGTAAAGTCTGTACCTTCTATTGCGCCATTGGGCAGCTCTAGCTGGGTAACAGTCGGGGCTATATCATCCGGTAATACATTAATCGTTACGCGATTAAAGCCAGTCGCACCATCCGCATCAGTTACATAAGCTTCAAGCTCAATATTCGTAGCGTTTTTGGTCAAGCCCGGAGGTAAATTAACAATATAATTATTTTGTAATGCGTAAGGGCTGCTTGGACGTGCATATTCGTCAGCCGCATCTACACTATAATTGCTTTCAAATTCATCATGAATTTCATCAAATTTTTGTGCCACAATAAGATCGTAGTTTTCAACGCCCAGATCAGATGATTCAATCGGTTGAGGCTCCTCCAATAACAAACCATTAGCAAACAGCTTGATATTACCGCCGCTCAGGAAGCGATCATCAGTCAATACAATACTGACCTTAGTATTAAAGCTGCCAGATGCTAGCTCATGGTTATCTGCCGGGCTCACAAAACGTACAGCGGGTGAAATATTGGTTACCGGATGTACCAGGAAGTTGCGTGTGATACGTTGATTCAGGGAATCGATAACGGTGAATTGATATTCTGTCGGTTCCGTTTGAATAAACTGTACAGGCAAACTACGTGTTGCCGACTTAAGCGGATAGTTTGGGCAATTATTGCCAAAACTCTCATCGTACAAAGTTTCAGCAACTGTGCCGTCATAATTCAAGCGCGTCAAACTAAAGTAAGATAAATTTGCATCATCTTTTAAAGTACCTGACACTTCAAAGGTTTCACCCTGACGCACCCAAAACTCGCCATAATTCAAACGTTCAGGTTCGCGTATCACTTTAAGATACTTGCCATCAACCTTATAGCTATCAAAACCGGTAAATTGAAACGTTGGCTCCTGATTCGCCGCAATCGGATAAGTCACATAGAACTCACTTTGATTACCACTCATATCCTCGGAAATAACGGTTAGGACATATTCATCAAATGGATAATCAGCCGGTATACGGACGGGGAATTCAAACTCATCCTCACGCCAGCCCGGATAATATTCAACAATATCTTCCTGATAGTTTTGTTTTACTTTAAGAACATTGAGAAACTCATCGTCATTTGAATTCAATTCAAACTTGATCGCCTCATCCGGCACATATTCCGTGCCTTGCAATGGAGAATTTAAAACTACCGCAGGCGAGCTGTCGTCGGCTTTCAACACCCAGCTATGCAGGGCTAACAGATCAGTTTCATTATCACGGAATAGCTCATAACGATCAGAAGCTGCCGAATAAATATGTATGCTTTCCAACCAGGATAGTTTTGGCGTCCATATTTTCAGCGCATCGTCAGCATTTTCAGAACCGGTGATCACAGGGCTCTGCATTTGCAATAAAGCTAAGCCCGAAGGTGTATTGGCATCAGCAACGTAAAAACTGTAAATCAACTCACTCGTTATACCCTCCAGTCGTTCAAGTTGCACGTCTATTGCTTTAACTGGAAGCTCAGCACCATTAACGGCACTCAGTTTAATATTCAATGCTGTGACGTGAGTATCAGAAAAATAAGCGGCAAGATCTAACTCTCCGGTACTTTCTACTGTGACTACATCTTTACCAAGGCTACAAACATCCCGTTGTAATCGAGTAATTTCAAAACGGAATTCAGGCACAGCTGAATAACTAAAATTCAACACTCGATCCAGATCTTTACCACCGCTTAAAACATGTAACTCACCATCGACAAAGTCCATGCGCATGCCACCGCTATGCATTTTGAACTCACCACTACTAAACTCCGGATAGCTAAAACTGAATTGCTGCAAGACAGTGTAACTGCTATCAACAATACGTGAGGAAACAGCAGAATCATGCAGTACTGTAAGGCTGTTGTTTGACGCCAGAAGTTCAGCGACATCATTGCCATAAGCGTATTTACTATAAACTGCGGGGCGCGGCTGAACATTACCATCCGCTTTTAATGAACTGATAAGTGTTGTCCAGTGAATAGGATTAGATGCATCAGCAAAATCATCCTCCAGTTTCAAATTAATACTGGTAAATTCACCGCTACTGATATTCTTATCATCATTCAAACTAATAATAGGTAGTTGATCGGGTCTGATATAAGCAAGCTTCGACTTAACTGACAAATTACCACTGGTATCCACCGCCTCAACAGTAAAGGATATCGGGATATCGCCCTGCACAAAGGGGTCGAATGCACTAAAATCAATTTTCAATGCATTATCATCATCAGAACTTAGACTTAAGGATGATTCACCACCCAGGCTATCATAGGTTTTTAACAGACGTCGTTCCTGTCCGTTTTCTTCGACATAAACGTTCACCGATTCCAGCTCTACATTGTCTGTAATCTCTGCAGCAAACAATACATCCTGTTTGATATAAAGGTCTTTTAGTGGCTGTGAGATATTAATCGATGGGGCATCTTTATCGGCATCAATGGTAAGCCTTACCGAAAGGGAGTCGGCTGTTTTAATACCACGATCCTGAGTACGCAAGAACAGATCAAAGACCTCGCCTTCTCGTGCAGCAAAGCTTTCCGGCAATGTAATGCGCCCATCGAAATCAGCGTGCATCCGCTGTGACGCAATGATACTGCCAAAAGTCCCCGGATTAGGAATCGTGATATTTTCAATCCGATCTTTTCGGCCTTGCACGGTCCATGACAAAACAGTTTCTACATCTTCGCTATCACGCAAAATGGCCTGCATCTCATTGATATAAATATTATCGTTAGCAGTCCCTGCCAATTTAAAGCTATTACCGGGCAACACAGCCAAATCGTTTTCCGGAATAATCATTGTGACCAGAGGAGCTTCATCATCATCAATCACATCAACTTCAAATAACACTTCAGTCGTCTGATTACTGGAATCCGTCGCCACTACACCAATCTCAATGACCTCTCCTTCAGGGCGATGCGGTACACGCAAGCTCTGAGAATAATATTGTGATGCACCGGGGTCATTGGAGTTAGGTGATTGATCAAAATCCTGCAGCAACTCACCGGTTGTCGCATTGCGGATAAAGAAATTAATATTATTGACTGCACGGTCATCATCCACCAAAACATTGGCTGTAAATTGCTCTCCTTCATAAAAACGGGAGCCCACTGCTGGTGTGCGTACAGAAACTGTTGGTGGTTGATCGACAAGAACATCAAATTCCCAGCTCTCAACAAGCTCATTGCCATAAATATCCAATGCAGTAACTAATAAAACCATTTGCTCGCTATTAGCCGGTACCGTAGCTGAAAAGCTGGCTTCATATTTTTTCTCACCGCTAAAGGTATGACTGTATTCCGTTGTACTACCCTGCTCAACCAATACAGATTGCAATAAGGTATTATCTGCCAGAGCCATGGAGAAAGATTGATTATTACCGGCGTATAACACACTGCCTTCAGGAGGGCTGAGTATCGCTAGCGCAGGAGCCTGGCTATCGGCAATCACCTGCAAATGCGGACGCAATTCAGTACCATCTGTGGTAAAGACAGCAGACTCCGCACCTTTGCCATCGGTAGCGATCAATTCCAGACGCAACTGCTGATCAGCATTGCCTAAAGTCAAACTAGCCAGGGGTAATTCAAAGGCATGACTTAACACCGGAGCCGGAATCAAGCCTTCAGTATTATCAATATGCGCGGTATAAACAGCGGCATTATCACCGAGTTTATAGACTGATAAATCCAGCGCATAAACACCCAGATCATCATTAGAAAGCGTCTCTACATAGGCCTTTTCATGGCTATAATAGGCGGCCTTATCACTTTTAACCCGCACCACGGTTGGGCTGGCATCGGCATAAACACCCACAACCGCCTCAACTTCAGATTCATTGCCCGCCTCATCAACCGCAACAATTTTAATCGGGTAACGGTCATAAGCTACGCCCTCGATATGATTAAAGGCCGGCGCGTCTAACAATCTCAGTGTAGAAAATGCATTCAGATTACCGGGCACTGCCTGTGGATAGAAATCATCACCGGTCAATACATCCTCAAAATTACCGGTTAGCTGATACGGTAAACCCGGTTCCTTTTTTACCCCATACAAGGTCAACGCATGCACACCAACATTGTCATAGCCGGTAACTTTTAACACAAAACGACTTTCTTCTACGGTAGATGCAATATCACTACCTGCATCTTTAACATCAATCACCGGCGAGGAAAGGTTCACAACTGGAGGGGACTCATCTTTACCCAAGGTTGCCGTAACCGTATTACTGGTGGCCAGCTGTTCAGCAGAATCTGTAACAACCGCATACACGCTTAATGGTTGTTCAGTTTGAATATTTTCCGGCGTTTCATAAATAAAACTATACGGCGCACTGGCATCACTGCCCACCAGTTTGCTATTGATATAAAAATCAACGCGCTTAATACCTAAATCATCACTGGCATTGGCACGTAATTCAACAGGTAAGCCGGATACAATATGCTGACCTTCTATCGGATGCGAAATAGCTATTGACGGTTCCTGATCCTCTTTAACCGGTAAATAGACTATTTCTGACTCACTAATAACATCATGGTAATCTTGGACACGACCCCGAATTTTCAAGGTTTGCCCAATCATATCGGCCGTAATCGGCAGTTCAAAATCCTGTTCGTGACTAGAATAACCGTAATATTGCAATTGAGCAGCAGAAAATGCATTAGATGTTTCAGTAAAGCGATGCGAAGCAAAAACTTCGTCATTAACATACAAGGTAAAAAGTGTACCCACATTCAGGGTATCATCCGAACCCTGCAAGGTAACTTTTACTGTTTGTCCGGCTGTTGCTAAGGCACCATCAAGTGGGTAAGTAATTTCAGCTTTGGGTGAACTGTTCTTTTTAATCCTAATCAGCTTGCCGCCAGCATCTTCATAACTGGAACCAATAAACACTCTGGCTTCCAGAGCCAGACTGGTCTCATCAGTACTGATATCAGGTGCTACCATCTGATATTCCCACAGCTCAAAAAATTCTTCGGTATCTTCATCCTGCTCAATTGCGGCATAAAATGCCTGCCCCAACTTACGCCCATCAGCAAAGAATTCCACATAGTTTATGGCTGTTTTTTCTGGTGGTATTTCTGCCCCCAGGTTAATCGAAATCCGCGCTTTAAATGGCGTACCTTCTATAATACGTTCGCCATCATATGGTAACGAAAACTCATAGTCGGGGAAGGACGGGGTATAGGATGCAACAACATCAACCTGTTTAACATCAGAGGAAACTTTTTTCCCTGCGGTATCAATAGCAACGGCATAAAAGTCCAACTGCTCACCAACCATGCTCTCTGCGATGGGCAAGCTCACTTCAAAAGGACGTGATTCACGTCTGGCAATCAAACTGCCATTAACCCAAAATTCCACTGAATTAATGCCAACATCATCGGTTGCTTCAGCCGCAATGGTATAGGTCTCGTTTGCCGTGGCCACCCGATCTGCGCCACTAGTTGATGACGTTATTAGTTTGATCTCGGGTAATGCATCTTCTGCAACTAGCGGTACGGTGGTTTTAATATCAGGAAAGAAATTCAAATAAAGCGTGGCATTCACCGGCGAAGAGGCTTGAATAATCGACGTTGCCAACACCTGCGGCACACTATTATCCACTTGCAAAATTGACTCTGCACCAGCAGGAAGACTCAGCAAAGGTTTAACCGAATTATTTAATGTTGCCGTTGAACCATCATCAAACACCGCACTCACAGGAGGCAAGGCATGGAAACTATTTAATGAAGGTAAAGTAAAACTATCACCCGCACCAAACCCGTCAAGCTGTAATCCAATCAACTGTTTGGAAAAATCAATCGTTACCGGTACCGTTAAGTCACCGAGATCACCATAACTCATGGTAATAAACAGCGCTTCACTACTTTCAGCCAAAGGGTACACCACACCAGCGGGGGTCACATGAATAATATTTTCATTAGACGAGGTATAACTTACACCTAGCGCAGAGCCAGGAATCGGTGTATCACCACGGAATTCAAAATTAATAACTGGGACAATTTGGGCAGAGTCTAACAAGGTAGTAAACTGAATTTTCGGCTGACTAACATGCCAGTCCAACGCTTTCTCATTTAAATTGGAACCGGTAATGGTTAATTCTGATAGGCTGGCCTGCTTACCTCTAGAATCAACAACCTGAGCCTCAACCAGCACTAAAACATCGCGGCTAATTTCATCAGCGCTTAATGCAGGACTAATCTGTTGTGCCAGATAGATCACATCCTGACCGTCGACTCTTGGTACAACACGTATGCCTTCAACCGCTACAAAAGCCGACTCCTTAGCCTTATGTACAACACCGCCATGACGACGTAATTCTGAAGCACGAAAACCGGTTACCGAAAAAACCACATGATTAACATTCACATCATCGGCAACATTCACCGATACAACCAGATATTGATTGGAACTATTTGCATCGCTAGCTAAAGCACCCGCATCAAGACTATCACCACTAAGAATTTCTACATCTCTTAACTGAATCGTAGGAGCAGAAACATCATTGCTAAAATCTTCACTATATAGTGTTTTTTCACCGTCAAGAAAGCTGACTTCCACAGAAGGCAAAAAAGCATTACCTTCAGCCTGCGCCAGCGAAATATCCAGCTCACAACCACCCGAACCATCAGTTTTTGGCCGTGCCTCATCCAGATCACGCGGCAGCAAATTACCATCGGCCCCGGCACGCAGGCTAGAGACCTGCCGACAATCAGAGATAGACAGGGAGTAATGATATTCTTCTTCGGAGTCAAACAATGCCGAGCTTGCACGAATATCAACATCGGCAAATATCAGTGGGGGGAATAGCGCAATAACTAGGCTGGCAAAACGGCTTAAACCTTGTTTTACACGCGCTCGATTATTTCTTATCTTCATAGCTTCCAAGTCAAATATGGGGCATTTCGGGCACAAAAGGTTCCGTTCCCCTGATAGGGCAAATATCATTCCAAGCCATCCAGGCTACTCACATTTGTCATGCCTTGTTGGTCTGAGGCGAAGCCTCTCTAGATATTGAGCGGGCAAAGAACTGTATCTGTCTCATTTGAGCAGGCACAGTTATACCTTCACAGCATTACTGGTGAGCTGGATATCACTCTAGGGAATATTAGCTATCCGTCAGTTTTGTTCAATCACTAATTCAGGTTAATTGTTGCTCATTGATACAAGTCAACATCATGGCCTTCCACGCCGAAAGCCTCGAATATGTGCTGCAGCACATATTCGAGGATATGTGGAGCTTAGGAATATGTGGAGTTGGATGAAGAGGAGCCAAAAATAGTAGTAATTTGGCCCCTCATCACTCCACATATTCATACTTTGTTGTTGAGCAGTTCCATAAGCTTATCAGGCGCCCGAAACACACCGCGCTTTCGTGACGGCGGCGTTCACATCATTTTAGAGGGATACCACCAATGGGTAATAACAGGAACTTCCCACCAGGCACCCGCCCGTGGAAAGGCACCATCCAAATCTATTTCAAACAGGAAGGTGATACGCACTATACCTACGAGCAACTCCCTGGAAGTCGACGCCAGCTAACCTAAAAAAAGCCGGCCAACTGCGCGCGCACATAGTCGGCGACATCAAACACGGCGTTTTTGAGTACGCGGCCTACTTTCCCGACTCCCCCAAAACCAACACCTCAGGGCACGCCACCTTTTACGATTATCCTAAAAAACTCAGTTGAACTAGCGGTGAACAGTGTCAAAATGGCCTAACCCGAGGAATTACAAAGATAATTGCCATGCCAGTTGACAAAAAAATGCTGCACCCAGAGGGTGAGA
>PIVM01000322.1 GCA_003353945.1 Gammaproteobacteria bacterium | reverse complement strand
GGGTGTTGCGAAATTTTAGCCTAAGGCTGCACATACACCTCCAGGGCCATACTCCCTGTTCCTCACTCAGGTCAGGGTGATATATACCTAATAATACTACCTACTGGGCACGGGGGTGCCATGACATGGAATCAGCGTCCCAATAAACAAAGGGGAGCGGTCCACAGTTATCTTTTGGCTTCGGGAATACAGAACAGTGCATTTTAACCAATCTCCAAAAGGTCTGATTAGCATGCTCTTTTCCTTTCCTTACGATATCATATGTTGTCTTTCTTTTCCCTTGTGGATGATACTGTAATTGATATATATGTCTCCTTCCAGCATCAAGAGCATACACTGTAATGATACAGAAGTAATGCCATATCTGCTTTGGAATGTGGGGTGGTGGAATTCCTGTCCAGATAAAGAACGCCACTTTTTCTTGATGTTGTTGGTCATCCACGAAGAGTGAGTATATAGATTGGGCAATAGGACATCTGCCAAATGCATGCTCAATCGTTAAGCCACCCATTGTACCACAGGGGCAAGTACCATTACTTTCTATCATCGATCCTGCAGTGATGTGCCAGTAAGGTTCCTTCCACTTGTTCGACATCTTTAATTTCCATAAATCCTTGTATACATTGATACATTCACCTCCAATACTAGGGATCTCTCTACAGATTTTGTAAATAGTCCCTAGAAATTTATCCTGTCTATGGATATGATCCTCAGCCGTTAGTAATTGTGTACCAATCTTGACAGTATAGTTTTCCATAGATACGGTTTTGCCTCTGTGTTCCCAAAAGAATTCCTTTGGATCCCAGATGGTATGATTGTTCAGTCGGGATTGGCACATTGTCCTATGGATCATGCTCTGGAATGTTCTCATATATTGTGTACCATCAACTTTGGTCTGCAGATCTGGTAATAAATGTTCATGTAAACATTTCACTGGGATAATATCCGCTGGGATATGTTGTATGAAAATATTCCAGATAAATTTAGACCACATTGTTGTGGTTCCTTTTAATATTAGTGCTATTAGCCATTTACCCCTCCGAGCTTGGATATGTTTGGGAAAGTTTAAGAGTCCCAATCCGCCCTCATTTGGTTTTGTAGACATCTGACTAATCGTCCATTTGTTTGCTACTGTTGGCAACAGTGATTTCGTCAGTGTGTTGATCTGATTTAATACCTCCGTTGGGATTTCTGTGAATTCAGCTGCATATGTAAGTTGGGACAGGGCAAACATCCTCCATAGTGCACATTTCCCGAATATGGAAATGGGATTTGCCTTGACTACCTTGGAATACGTTTCAAGACGCTTCAATTTCGGTTCCCACTCTACTGTTGGCTGCTGGATGCCCTCATGGATACCGATCCCCAGAACTTTTGCCATTTTGACTCTTTGAAGGCCAAAGAAATGATTAGGCAGGTCCTCAGGTATGGCTCCTATCGCAATGACATGTGTCTTTTGTTGGTTTAGATGTTGGCCTGATGCTGATGCGAACTTTTCCATGACTTTGATGAGTGTTGGGATCTGGCTCTCATCTTTTAAAAATATTTTGGAGTCATCCGCATACTGGATGATACTGAGATGCACAGGTGATGGTGGTGGGGGTTGGCTGTGTGGTGGAGGTATGGTAATGGGGCAGTTAATTGTCATTCCTATCTGGCTCTCCAATATCGCTAGTTGAAGCACGTATGCAATCAATAAATATAGAAGAGGCGATACGGGGCAGCCTTGACGTATTCCAGCTATAAAGCTTCTATATGACGACATGTGGTTAGAAACATACACTCTATTTCTGGTGTTTGCCAAAATCAAAGAAATCCACCTTAAGATCGTGTTTGGCATTTGAAGCTTGGAACAAATTTTGAATAAGAACCGTCGATCAATTGTATCATAGGCTTTTTGGAAGTCACAAAGAACCATTAGTGCCCAGTTCCCTTCATTTGCCAGCAAGTGCGGGGTGGCTTGTTGTATCCATATGTTTTGGGCAGAATGCCTTCCGGGCAAGAAGGCCGTTTGGGTTTCTGGTATCATAGCATTTAGTGGGCCCACAAGCCTCTCCTTGAGAATGTATGTAAATATTCTGTAGTCGACATTGAGGAGGGCGATGGGTCTATATTGGGATGCATCTGGTGATAATTCTCCCTTAGGAATTGGTCTGATTATCCCATCTTTGAATTTAGGTGGTTCTCTTTGAAGGCATAGCATTGCAGAATATAATTTTGCCATGAGTGGCGCCAGTATATCCTTGAAACTCCTATAAATCACCAATTTGATTCCATCTTCCCCAGGCGAGGTCCTAGGGTTCATCTTTTGGAGGGCATTTTTAACTTCACTACATGAAATTGTCTCCTGATCCTCCCAATCCTGAAAGACTCTAATTGCAGAGTCAGGGATCAATTTCAGCATTTCGTCTTGACTCACTATGTTAGTTTCTGGTGACTGAGAGATGGAGGCATAATGATCTACGAGGATTTCCACATTACCTTGCATACTTTTAGCTTCACGTCCTAAGCAGTTCCTAAGAGGTGGGAGCTTAAGATTTCTCTTCCTCCCAGACAGGAATTGATGCAGACTTTTGTTAACCGTGTCATTACCAAGGAACACCTTTGTTCCGGTGTGATTCACAGAAGCTAGTTGGTTTTGTAGTTTTTGTTTCGCAAGTAGATTCACATTGTCTCCATCAGTAACTTGAAATTGTGCCAGCTTCTCTTTTAGCACTTTTTCATACTCACTAGAGTAGAAATTGCATATAACTTTAATCCTATGTTTGATCTCTGGCCACATCTCAATGAGGTCAGATGGGGCCTTGAATTCCAGAGAATGGATGAATGCAGATAGTTCGTCATGTGCCAGCAGAAGATGCTGTTCCGATTTCCTAAGTGCAGTTTTGACTCGTTGAAGCTTATACTCCTGGCCCCTATCCGTTGGTCTAGTAATGCGTGGGTGCAGTTCTAGAAGCAAAGGTTTGTGATCTGAGCTAATACTGTATTTGTTGATGT
>PIVM01000909.1 GCA_003353945.1 Gammaproteobacteria bacterium | reverse complement strand
CTCCTCGAGACGGTGATTTTGGTATATGGTTGCATACGTTACACCTCCCGAGGTGTAAGGCACATGCAGCAGGTATAACCGAAATCACGCGACCCGATGTCCGGTATTATAAGACATCTTAATGTGCGCTTAGCTGCGTCGTTGTGGTACCCAATATGTAGTTGATGTATCGTTGTGGTGCCCAACATGCAGTTGATGCATCGTTGTGGCACCCATCATGCAATCGATGCACCGTTGTGGTACCCAATGTGTAGTCGATGCAATATTGTGCCATGAGAGTTTATATTACCGGACGAGGGAACTCACTGATGCAGCCAACACTGCGATGAATCGATGTTGGGGGTAGCCGACAGTCAGATGATGCAATGTAAAGTACATGGCATAACCCCGCAACCGGAGGGAATTAGGAGCTGGGAATTGGTACAGACCTTGCACTTATCGAATGCAATTAGTGTGCAGCTCGGTACGAACATAAGGGTCGTATTGAGCGATGTAGCTGCCCTAAACTACGAACATTGTTTAGGTGAGAGTGTGACGAAAGATTAGGATGTTACCAACAGCTGTCAGGTAGTACAATTATGTGGTTGTAAACAATTCACTCTTTCCTTTGTGTTTGGAATATCTGAAGAGCGATCACGGGTCGTTGATATCCTGTGTTACACAAGTAGCTACAGTGCACGCCACGAACTGTACTGTGGCTGGCGGTAGGATAGAGTCCACACAGACAG
>PIVM01000321.1 GCA_003353945.1 Gammaproteobacteria bacterium | reverse complement strand
ACGGGTAGAAAAGTTGTAGAAGGATTCAAAGAATCAATGCGAATAATATTTGATGAGAATTTAGCTTCATGGAATTATGTTGCCGTGCCTGAAACAAGCACTTTGTAATTATGTTTAACCTATTTCGTGCGCATTCCTTAGTGCACCCAATTTATTGTGAGCCCTTATTATTTACACTACTGATTTTCGAAAGGCAACCGGCCCACCACGAAGGCATCCTATGCGCCAGCAGATCCAGCGGGATAATGGATGTTATGCATGGTTGTTCATGCTTATCATTAGATCTTCAGCAGTAAACTACAACACAGGAATTATTAATCTGGAAATTGTTATGTTCGAATAATTTACGCAAGTTATTTATCTGAATCGTGGGCATCTTATTGGTAACAACACCGGCATTACCTTCACTCTGGTCGATCATATCGAACTGGTCGAGTGGACCGAGCGCATATTCGTGTTGTACGAGTTTGCACTTGTTGCATTTGATATATTCATAAGTCAATTTACATTGCCATTAGATGGCAATGACTTGCCGCCTTATGTGCACGTATTGCCGGACTGTAGATTAAGCCGGATCCTTAATATGCAGTATGCCCATAAGCTCCACGGCTCTCGGATCATTGAGTATTTTTTCCTGAATAGTTTTACGCAGAGCTTGATTATCTCCCTCTACGTTAAGCACTTTTTCCTGAAATTCTTCGTAATTAAAGATGCCAAATTCCGCGAATGCCTCTTTGCGATGGGCTGCTGTTATAGCACCAAATTCCTCAAATTCATTTTTGTGTTTAAGGTCGAATTGCTCATATTCGTTAAACTGCGTATTTAAAGGCATGTTGTTTCGCCTGTAATTAATCATTGCTTGTCGCTCATCGTCAGAAAGATGACCATCCGAACCAAACCTCTCACTAAAATGATTGAAGCGCCTCGACTCCTCTATCACCCGATCCATTGAATTCGTAAAAAAAAGAGTACTTTCTGCAGAAAAATCTGTAGCCCACGAGTGCACCCTGAGGCTTTCAAGAGACATCGGGCTGGCTGTTGCAGATGCTTTTCTTCCCTCTGCTGAAATAGTGACCTTGTCCTCGTAGCTTTGTTGCGTGCTGACTACTGTGTTTTGCTTTGTCGCTTCAGCTTCGTTGTTGGCTGAAGCACCAAAAGGGGCAGTAGGGAAATAACTTGAGGGGCCTGAAATGTGCATTATCGTGTCTCCTTTATCGGCATATTGCTTTTCAGAGGCAACGACATGCAAATATTTTGCCGGAGTTAGTCAAATTAATTATTAGCTCTGCTTTTCTGTACACCTTACATCTCTACCTGTCATTTATAACAGGTGGATTCTGTTTGTTAATATGTTTGAATGCTAACGCGTCATGGTTCTCACTTCGTTTCTGAATTTTAAGCGTAATTTACTGCGGTGAGAGATATTTGTAGAACGCAAGGTATTCAGCGGCAAACACTGGATTACTCCTGCGGTGCAGCCGCACTTAGCATTCTTTTAGATCAGTATTTTGAAGATCCGATTGGAGAAGAAGATATATTAGCAGATATCGTTTTTCGCCTAACAAAAGACAATATGGTAAAAACGATGACTGAAGGATTTTCAATGCTGGATCTTAAACCGGCTGCCGAAAGGCTTGGTTATACTGCAGATGGTGTTCGCTTACCTGCTAATGCGGTCGAAGCCCTTAAAGGGCCAGTAATAATCCTCTTACGCACAAAAAAACCTCAATCATTTTGTTGTGTTAAAAGGCGCTACTGAAGGCCGCGCTTTTTTAGCGGACCCGTCCAGAGGGCATCTTCGAATCCCCTTACATCAATTATTTCAGCAATGGAGCGGCGAAACCCTAACTTTAGGTCGAGAGGGATTCGGCTTACCCCGTAAACACGGCATGCAACTTCCTGCATCTCATGCCGTGGCACCAGAGAGGGCGACTATCAGAGCACTTCAGCACACGCCATTAAATTAAGTGTTAATCCCTCTAATATTCAAGCATACATATCCACATAATCTGGTGTAAGTTCAACTAGCTTTGAAAAATTTGCTGGATCTGACAACCGCATTCCTTCCCAACCCATAGAGAGTTTAAAAAGTTCCGTCTGCTTGCCGTACAAATCGACAATATCATTAAGAATATCTTTCGATGTTTTTCCTGCGGCCTGCCCTTGATTTATTAAGGCCACCTCTTGTTTAAGAAAACTTTCCGCTTCAACTCTAAGCTGATCAGATAGGCGATTAATCCTGCCCAGAATTTCAAATGAGTTACCACTGGCAATTATTTTATTGAGATTAATTGGGACTAATGGCGCGCCACCCCTTTTTATCGATTCTACTCTTGCATCGGCTTCTTCCTTGCTCGCATTTGCAATAAATGTAAGCATATTCTCCTTAAGATTTTGTCCATTTGTTTGCTTGCTTTGTTCGGTCTGCGTATTCGCAACATCTCTCGATTCTGCCGCTTGGCCAATATAATTATTTTGAGGTGTTGGCTGCATGTAGACTGATGATGTCACTGAATTTATCATATTGACTCTCCATTTTATAAACAACTATAAAGTGGCAAGGATTGAACCCTCGTCGACCCACTTGATCAAAAGCTTCCGTAGCGCGGCAATAACCTGCCGCTCCAATTGATCCTATTTACCAAACTGAATAGCAAGTGCCGAACGATTCTGTAATCCACCCATACAACTTCAACATCGCCACACCCGCTTTCTAGCACCGAAATTGAATCAAGGAAGAGACCATAGTCAGCAATTAATAGGAAAAATTATTTCAACAAAAAAAGCATATTTTGCTTATGGCATCCAATTTGCCTAGTTTTGATGCCATAAAACCAATGTAGCTAGGAAGGCCAACCATGCTTATTATGAGCAGGCAAAAGCTGAACATGGCAGTCATGGTAGGAACCCCGATTTCTCAGAACCCCCCATACAGATCCGGACGTGCGGTTTTCCCGCATCCGGCTCCTCGGTCGTACTCGCTCTCGCAGTACAAAACAACGTAATCACAAC
>PIVM01000908.1 GCA_003353945.1 Gammaproteobacteria bacterium | reverse complement strand
TCAGTTAGATAATTATCTTCATTATTCACTATTGGTTTGTTCTCAGTTAGATAATTATCTTCATTATTCACTATTGGTTTGTTCTCAGTTAGATAATTATCTTCATTATCATCATGACTGGCTAGTAGGGAGGGATTCGTACCGAATAAGTTCATTGGGGGTATATTACTAGTGTCAGTGCCCGTACCATAATTATTTCGGTCCTCATTTTGATTCCAATTGGTTAGTGATGGGGAGTTCACCTCCTTATTTTGGTTAGTTTTTTTATTATTATTGGTTAGTGATGGGGAGTTCACCTCCTTATTTTGGTTAGTTTTTTTATTATTATTGGTTAGTGATGGGGAGTTCACCTCCTTATTTTGGTTATCATTTAAACTTAGCTTTTTTTCTGTGCTTTTGTTTAGATTACCTCCAATAGTAATACTATAATTACTTAGGAAACTTATTTCGCCTATAGTAATACTTGCTTCTTCTTTTTCTCTTTTTTTACTAAGAAGAAGAGAGAGATGTTTGCAGTGCTTAAAAAAATCATTATGGGAGATTCCTATACTCCCTTCATTATATGTATGTTTAAACCAATCATGTTTATAAAAATCTCCAAATTTCTGTAAATAGAAGTTTTTTAATCCTAAACTACCTTTAATTTGGATATCTCCTATTCTATATTTTCCCCTGTAAGTTGCTTTATAATCAAATTTTCCTGTTTCAGCTATACTAGTACCTTCTAGT
>PIVM01000907.1 GCA_003353945.1 Gammaproteobacteria bacterium | reverse complement strand
CGTTGACTTCGCGGAAGGTCCGCGGTGGCTTCGCGGGCATTTTCATAACGTCACAATGTTTCGCCTTGACTTCGCGAAAGGTCCGTTGTGGCTACGCGGGCATTTTCATAACGTCACAATGTTTCGCCTTGACTTCGCGAAAGGTCCGCGGTGGCTTCGCGGACATTTTCATAACGTCACGATGTTTCGCGTTGACTTCGCGGAATGTCCGCGGTGGCTTCGCGGGTATTTTCATAACGTCACAATGTTTCGCGGTGACTCCGCGGAAGGTCCGCGGTGGCTTCGCGGATATTTTCATAACGTCACAATGTTTCGCGTTGACTTCGCGGAAGGTCCGCGGTGGCTTCGCGGGCATTTTCATAACGTCACAATGTTTCGCGTTGACTTCGCGGAAGGTCCGCGGTGGCTTCGCGGACATTTTCATAACGTCACAATGTTTCGCCTTGACTTCGCGAAAGGTCCGTTGTGGCTACGCGGACATTTTCGTAACGTCACAATGTTTCGCGTTGACTTCGCAGAAGGTCCGCGGTGGCTTCGCGGACATTTTCATAACGTCACAATGTTTCGCCTTGACTTCGCGGAAGGTCCGCGGTGGCTTCGCGGACATTTTCATAACGTCACGATGTTTCGCGTTGACTTCGCGGAATGTCCGCGGTGGCTTCGCGGATATTTTCATAACGTCACAATGTTTCGCGGTGACTCCGCGGAAGGTCCGCGGTGGCTTCGCGGA
>PIVM01000132.1 GCA_003353945.1 Gammaproteobacteria bacterium | reverse complement strand
CGTTGAGAGAGGGGTTTGGTGGATGGTGTTTAGTGCTGCTTCTTGTCAGATCGTGTGAGGACTGGTTGTGTATGAGAGAGTGATTCAGGAGTGTGCGATATGGTGAGGAAACTTTCTTGGGCCGCTGGGGATGTCCCCAGCGATTAAAAACGTTTTCCTCACCATATCGCACACTAAATAGAACTTTATAGCGAAAGCGATGGCCACGTGGCCATCGGCTGTCAAGAAAGTTTCCTCACTGTTTCCCACACTAGTTTCGGATCTCTAGTTATCTCTAGCTAGCTTCATTTGAGAGAGCCATGTTTTGAAAAAGGCTGACCGAATATATCTGTCTAGTTTCAGATTTGAAATATATATGGCTTCGGATTTATAAATGTATCTATAAAATCAAATCGATAATATAAATACAGTAGCTTCTCGTTTGCTCAGAAACGTTTCTGTGCGAAGGTCTTACAATGATGAGAAGCTGTATATTGGCTAAGAAGCATCGATAAAGGAGCTATATAGAGAGTGTGTGATATGGTGAGAAAACTTTCTTGTAGGCCGCTAGGGATGTCCCTAGCGGCTGATAATATGTTTTCATTATAAGGATTTTATTACTTATGATATACAGAGCACTCGCTAACATGAATAGGGAAAGGAAAAACGATCGTCGTTGGGCGAAGATGAGCAAGCTTTCTCGAAAGATAGTCCAAGAATTTGAAACGAGCCGAGATTTCGACGCTCTATTTAAAGCGATCCACGCCGATGTCGCCAGGATGAAAACGCATTGCTCTAAAATGACGCTCCAAGGACAATACCGTGGCTATTTAAAATCCATTGGGCTTTCCCATGATACGTTGAAACCGATAGAGTTCAGCGAAGAAGATATGAGAGAAAGCATGCGACTAGCAGCGTGCCGCCAAGCTACTGTACAGGTGTTAACGATAGACAACGATATATTTGAGTCGATACTGTTGTTCAACGATCTTCTGTATGTTCTCACGACCACAGGCGCTAGAGTTGGCGAGATACTAGACAACGTGAGCGTGTTGAACGATAAGACTGAGACGCTCAACATACCTGTATACAAACGACCGACACCAGGCGAAGATGATTATCGCGTCGTCAGGCCATTGGGTTGTTTTAAAATATTCAAAAGAAAATACGATGGCATAAACCGAAAGCTCTCGAATAGCACTTTGAAACAGCAAGCGAATAACGATCTCAAACGAATCCTTCCACCTGGGACCTGGAAAGCATCGACGCATCTGTGCAGATCGATATATGTTCAGTACAACTATCGCTTCAGAAATCCTACGAACATGCCTATCACGTCGTTGGCTAGAAAGCTCCTGAAGCATTTGACTCTCGGGAGCAGTGCGTATTATCTTCACGTTAAATTAAAAGACGATGTCGTGCCATTGCCAGGAGATCAGTATGCGAACGAAATTGAAGGCAATTATAAAAGCCCGATAGAGATACTCGAAAGCCTGAAGCTATGCCCAGCTAGAAATATAAAGATTGCTCTTGCTAATAGGATCGTCGCGATGGAGAACGCGAAGGTGCCGCTCACGTATAAAGATCTGATGGAGTTCGGATACAAACGTCGGACTATCGCGATGATGGCGAACAAGATGAATGTGGATATTACTCCTTGAGTAATTTAAAAGGACCGCTATCCATGTCATCGAGATCAGCAACGACCTTCTTCCAAACCTTGTCGAGTCTCAGTATGGTTCTGCGAGCTGGGAGAGTTATCGAAGACAAGATGCCAAGACGGCGAGGCGTATCATCTAGGTGGTGTAATATGAGACGATACAAAACATATCGATATGAAACAGATTTCCCAGGATATATGGCCAAGTGATTTGACAAGAGCCTTTTGAATGTATTAGTCAAATCATCTCGCTCCGTGCCTTGGAAAGATGGCGGTTTTTTTTTATTCGTTCTGTAGTAAATATACGCAGAGTCATTTACGTACCGAGAGAGATTAGCATCCCTGATGGCGGCTATAGTCAATGCGATAGATGGCTGTGGAGGTATCTTATCTATGATGCTCTGAGGGATGACAGCTGTGGACGCCTCGCATCTGAGCAACTGACGGCGGAAGTATTTCAGATATAGTTTATTCCCCCTAATATGAGTGTCTGAAGATATATCGTATTTATCTAGTAGTTCGTTTTCTATCGGAGTCCTATGAGGGAGAGGCTCCATAGTGATTGACATTTGGGGCTCATCGTAAAAACGAGCCACCTGATTAAGATGGTTAATCGGATCATAATGATTACAAAGGAAAGTATATTCGCTCCCATCGTCAGAGAAATACGAAGACCGAGACGACGTGATGAATAGTGAGACCCGTTTGAGAGAGTGTATTATCTCATCGTCATGAGTATCGTGACGAGACGTTTTGTTAAGGATTTTATACTGATGGTATTTCGTCTTGATAGCTAAATCTAGTTGGTCTATTTTGGAACCCATGATGGAAGTTCAATATATATATGGGTGTCTGATTTTATCTACACCAATATAAACGAACAGGGTTTGATTGAAACGTACATTTCAAAGACACCATGTCACTTCAGTGCCCCAACGCGAGCAAGCTTGAAACACTCGTAGATTTCATTATCCATGATTTGAATAGCTTAGAAGGCGGCGCTCGATCTTCAGGGACGGCGGCACGTAAAAGGCTATCAGAATTGTCGAAGCTATGTAGTCCTTTGAGAGCAGAGATCTTAGCATATTCGAAAGAGATGGCTAATACCAAAGCCAAAGACAAATCCAAAGCCAGACACGCTGCTCAAGAACCAGAACCAGAGGGAAGCGACAGCGATGAGATTCCGAAGCTGAAGGCTCTGTCACTAGAAAGACAAACGACCGGATGCATGTCCCCAGTCAAATCGAGAAGGAAGAAAATCAAAAAATAAACGACTAGATGCTACATACTCATTCCTCGTCTTTCTCGTCTTCGTCTCCCTCGTCTTTGTACGTGGTCGGACCGAATTTCGTTCTGAACACATACAAGATATCGTACAGCTCTTCCATAAGATCCCAATTGATAGCAGACATAGTATCTGCATGTCTCTTTAAATTGGCGTGCAACGAAAGAACGCCGCTGTTACAGTCATGTCCGTTTTGATCTACGATGTCAGCGTCAAATACAAGTATATCCTCGAAGACCAATGGGCGCAACAATCTCTTCACGATAGCCTTGACAGAGAGAAAACACATGTCCATCTCAACCTGCTGAGTTTCTTCGCATCTCGCATCGAAATACAGACAGCTGTCTCCTTCATAGTCTATCTCAACTAGCATGCGATTATTGATCTGCTCTTTAAACAACACGTGAATGCGCTGCATAACATAAGGATGATCCGGACGCTTTTTCTCAATGCAAATCAGAACCGACAGATTACGTTCTTCGAAAACAGGTTTGAACGATCTTACCTTCTCCATGATCTCGGTAGGAAGGCGAGTCAAGATTGAAGCTTCAGAAGTATTCATCGTATTGCTTTATATTATGGATTTTTTTATACTTAATAGGTATTCTTTATAACCTTCCACTGGCTCATCGTCGCTGTCTTCGTCTTCGTTTTTGATCTCTTCGCTCTCGCTGTCCTCATCGTCGCTGTCTTCGTCTTCGTTTTTGATCTCTTCGCTCTCGCTGTCCTCATCGTCTTTGTGAGCCTTCTGAATAGAGGGACCAAAGAACAGACAGAAATCAAATACCATGTTGTACATATCTTCTAGAGATTCCCAATCTACAGAGGTCGATTCGTCGTTGACGAGTTTCAAACCACGATGCAACAGTATCTTAGCAATTCTCTTAGGAAACACACTGGGGTCTGTCACTATGCGAGCCGTTAATTGGAATTTAGCTTCGCTATTTTCTCGACGGCGTTCAGATAGAGCTAGTCTCGCTATACACTTGACAGCAGAAAACGATTTGCGAATTACGAGACTTTCCTTTCTTGCTTCATTTAACAGCTCAACAAGAAGTTTGTCTTTCGAAAGAAGCTTGACCAAAATACGCTTAGTTTCGTGAGGGTGAGATTCCGTATTAGATCCTATGCGTATCGACAGGTATTTGTCACATCTCATAGGCTCATGCATCTTGATGGAGATTCTGGTCCTCATCTTCAGAGAGTTGTATTCGTCCATATTAGATGTATATAATGAGCAGAATTCGCCTTAATATATATCTAAGTTCTTAGAGGATCTCAGAATTCTCCGGGTTATAGATTTCTGTCCCTATAATATACGAGACTCGAGCGATCTGCTTTTCTTCAAACGTCAAACATGAGCATCACAGAGAAACTTTGGGAAGCTACGGATAGCGGGTTGAAATCGATGCTCATAGACGGCGTGTTCAAACTATACTCATCATGCACAGACGTTGTCGGCACTTCCCACGACGCGTTTAATTTCGCTATTAATATCATCGGCGGACAGAAAGGATACGAGCAAGTTGGAGACTATCAGGGAAAGATCATACCATATTACGATTTCGATAGAGTGTTCCCATCTCGCTCTGAGATGAATGATAGTAGAGACTCTGACCTTGAGAGGTGTATTTCATCGTTGAAAGACGTCTGGGGCAAAGATGTTATGAATACGACTTCAATTCTAGATGCGTCTGGGTACAGTATTAAGAAAGACAAATGGAAAGTATCGTTCCACTTCGTTGTGAGAGGCTACGGATATTTCAGCAGTGGTAAAGAAATGATACAAGGAGAATATGTGCCGAAGGTATTTGACAAGCTAGTGTATTCGAAAGCTGGGAAGCGCCAGTTGTTTCGGCCAGCGTTCTCTTCAAAGGAAGGCGAGAATAGGAAGCTGATGCCTATTGATGAAGATGGTAGCGATATCAAAGGCTTCAATCCTTTCGAGGTTCTCTTTCAGAATAGCGTTCAATTCGTGGAGCCAACTGAGCGTCTCATTGTCGTTGCACCGAAGGCGAGGGTGGGGGTGGCCAAGAAAAGCAAAGAAGATGAAACGAAATACTCTGAAGAAATCATCAGAGGCACAGTGATGGGCTTGAGTATTCAGCGCGCTATCGATCGAGAGAGCTGGGTCAACGTTGTCTTCGCTCTGTCGCACATCGGAGAAGAAATGAGAGGCGTTGCTCATGAGTTCTCTAGGCGGTTTCCAGAGAAGTACGATCATGAAGAAGTTGATAGGTGCTTCGATGATGGTGGGTCTGGATATGGTATGGGTTCTTTGATTCATTGGATAAAGGAAGATAATGAAGCTGAATATATGAAGCTCTTCAAACCAGCTGAATACATAGCCTCTCTCATGAACAAGACTAACGAGGTTGCGAGTCTGGCTAAGCGTCTGACGACAAAGACGGCGGGTGTTGTTGTTTCCCCTAACGTGAATGTTACTAAGCTAGAAGAACTGTTCGGCGCTCCAGGCGACGAAGCGAAGATGTCGGACGAACGCCAATGGTCATATAAAGACTGGGAATACTTCCACATCAATGCTCGTCAAGTAAAATCTTCTGAGTTAATGGAGTACTTCGAAGCCAGCTTCATTCGCGTCAAGAACAAAGGGAAGATGATCCTGCTCACTAAGAATATAATGCCCAACGGCTCAGTTGAGTTTGAGAGCGATACCCCGATGCCGTTCCGAGGCTTTGGTAATGACTTCCTAATATCGGTCGATGGAGGGAAGGAGGTAAAGATATCGAAGCTCTTTGAACAGTACATACTCAAACACAGCTTCGACTATATCGACTTCGTCCCGTATCTCTATCAAGATCCTACACCAGCGAAAACATACAATACCTTTCAAGGATTTCAATACCCGTACCGCGAAGTCGGCGAGGAAGAGTTGTCGAGACTTGGTGATATCGTGAAGCCTATTCTAGACCACTTCAAGATTCTATCACCGCAATTTCATAAACGCCTAATATGGTTCGTGGCTGATATATTTCAGAACCCTGCTAGGAAGCCCACGCATTGTCACATGATCAAAGGCGTCCAAGGATGTGGGAAAACGATCATGCTGGCGTTCATTCAAGAGATATTGGGACCGAGCTTGACAGAGACATATATCAGCCTGGAGCAGCTAACTGGGAAGTTCAATCTCGACTTGGCTGGGAATCTTCTCAACGTTACAAACGAAGCTGTGAACTTCGCGGATTCGAAAGGCGCTGAGGTTTTGAAGAGTCTCATAACTGATGCAACCATCAAGATCGAACCTAAAGGCCAGAACAGATACACCGTTAAAGACTTCTCTCGGCTACTCGGGTCAAGCAACAAGGATCAGTGCCTGCCTGTTGATGTCGGCGATAGGCGTGGGTTCTTGAGTGAAGCGAGTTCTGAGAAGGTTGGCGATGGAGGATACTTCAAGGCATTGAGGAAGTGTATGGACGATCATGCTGGAGAGTTTTGGGACTATATGACCAATGTAGACATATCTGAGTATGATCCATACGAGAAAGCTCTGATGTCGGACGCCAAGCGCATGATAGTCAAGCTTTCAACGCCTATGGAGTTTCTCATTGACGTCGTCCAAGGAGAGGTTTTCAAGTACCGGTTTGAGAACGGCGAGGAGCGTGTCAAGTCTAGAATTCTCTATGAAGATTACCATCGCTGGATGAAGGATTGCATGCCTGGGAGGCGAATTGAGAGCAAAACAACGTTCTTCGTAGATATTAAGCCTTACGCTAAGAGAAAAACAGTGCGAACCAAAAAACGAGAAGGCTTCGAGCCTGAGATAATGACTGGCTTCATATTGAAGATAAGAGAGCTTAGAGGAATGCTTAAAAACTACTTGGAAGACGACGATGAGTGAGCAATGTAACAGTAGTGTACGATACATACAGGTGTTATTTTTTGCCTATGGGAGGGTTAACACATATGCGTTACACGTTTCGTTACGCGTAACAAAACGGCGGTATTCGATATAGGCGTCATTTCGATGCGTTGCTGCTAGATGGCGGGGTTGGGTAGTCGTGTAACACTGTAACACGATATTTTTCGTTACATCATACCCAGGGCAGACATATATATATATATATATATACCCCTATTATATATATATATATAAAAGATGTTACAATGTTACAGCGCTCTTGTATATCTGTGTATAGGAGATATAATGTCTATTGTCTCTCTATATGAACACATAGAAAATGTAACATTTCAATTACAGCTTGTTACACGTGTTACATTTGTATATACCTCATCTCCCGCCGTCTACTTCAGCCAGATACATCGTACAGCTATCCTCCTCCTCCTTGCACCTCCTCCTCCTCCACTGCTTCTCAACTCATCGGCCGCGTTACCCATTTCCTGGCTACCGGGAAACTCTGTTGACAGCTCGCTAACCATCTGGTTAGCGCTCCTACAAGAAAGTTTCCTCACTATATCACACAGTAGGTTGGGATTTACATCAGAGGCGGAAGCTTGAAGCCTACAACATCTCTCATGTACGTATCTCTATGCCAGGCTTCGTACACTGCGATTTGAACCGTTTTTCTATACGATTCATACTGCTTCAAAACGAAGCGATCATTGGTGCTCATGAGGCAACTTTCGACCTGGTGCAGCCACGCTATCTCTTCCCCGTTTAGTGGAGGCGGTTTCATCTTCTTCATTGGACAGACATACACTGATCTGATCGTGTACGGTATAATATCATCGTCATTGGATAAGATCCTCGCCATCCATTCTTTGCAGATCTCCGTATTATCGTTCCAGTTGTTTTGTATCGTCTCATCGCTCTGCCACACCGAAGCCATTATGTCACAGATGTTGTTGTACATGCAGAACTGAATAGCATCTCCTACGCCGCCTTTCTCAGTGAACATACGCCTCGCTCTCTTGACGCCTTCAGCATAGTTCATCTCTTCAACGTATCTCAATATCTTGTCCTGTATAACTGTCGGACATCTTTGGAGTCTCTTAATAGTGCTCGTCATAATATATCGGCTTCGTCCTCGATCTCCTGTATTCGTGTTAAGCAATTCTCACTATATCTATATACAGAACTGACGTAATTCGCAATGACAACCAAAAAAGAAAGCTTCTCGATCAATCGTATTTCCGATGGAGCTTGGAGCCGCGACCTGCTTCAGACCGAAGACGACGAAGGGAAGCAAGCTCCATTCTCAGTGAGCGTCGATGCGAGAGTCTTGTTTGATAGCAACAACCTGAAGACCAGGAGCAATAGTAAATTCGGAGAGAGCCAGGAGAAAGCGAACGTTTCATTTGACGCGACTAAAGGAACTCCTCTGAGGACCATTGTCGACATGGTGGAGCTGGGGTTTAGAAGCGCTGTCGATCGCTCATCTATCGTAGGGAAGACAGCTCCTATTACCAAGACTTGGAAATTTACTAACTTCGTCCGAGTCAAGGTGATCTTCAAGGATGACGTGAGCTCGGTATCGTTCGTTGATAGTAATGGGATGACAGTCGATGTCACACCCAAGTCCATCCACACCAAGTTCACGAGAGGATCGAAGGTCACTATTACACTCTCGTTTGAGCGAGTGACTCATTTCAATGGCTGCGTCTATCTCACTCCAGAGCTGAAACAGGTCATGTTTTTAGAGTGATGATCTATCGGGAAGCGTGTATTTTTTGCCTCAGATTATACTTTGTAATTCCTAGGACTTCGTTTATATTTGAGATACTGTTGAAGAACCTGGATAGACCTCGTGGCTTGGTTGACCATAGCTTTCGAAACGCCCTTCCTCAGATCGCCGTCTTTGGTGTACAGTGTTCGTAGGAGAGCTTCGTAGGCCGATGTATGTGTCTTGTTGTTGAATTTGAGAGGAAGGTAAACACCGTGGTCTTTGTATGTCAATCTAGCTCCTGCGACACTGATAGGGTACGGATATTTAACGGTCTCTTCTTCTTCTGGGAACGCAAGATTCATAGGCGCCTTCTTGAAGATGCGGAAGAACTTCTCTTCCGATGTAGCTCCTGGCTTCGAAGGTGAGAGACGAGCAGGGCTTCTCTTCTTGCTCAACTTCAGGTGCTTTCGGATCATGTTCACACAAACGACAGCCTGGTTCACCTGCGCCTTCGAAACACCAGCCCTTAGATCGCCGTCCTTGGTGTACAGCTTTCTCAGTAGCTTCTCGTATGCGACGTTGTGCTGTTTGCTATTGAAGCCGAGTGGGAGAGGGATATCGTATTCTTTGTAGATGAATTTAGCGCCGTCAAAGGTCTTAGGATATGGATACTCCTTCGTTTCTTTGATCTCTGGAAACGCAACGACCAACGGTTCGTCGAACGGCTGCAACTTGGCGGTGCTCGTCTTCGCTTTGCTAGTCGTTTTGCGAACGTTGGCTACTCTCACGTTTGCCTTCTTTGTCGTCTTTCTGATCGGAGCTATCTTGACATCTGCTTTACTGGTCGTTTTGCGGATGTTGGCTACTCTCACGTTTGCCTTCTTTGTCGTCTTTCTGATCGGAGCTATCTTGATATTGGCTCTCGCCGTCGTTTTGCGGGTTACCGATTTGTGTCCTAGTCGTTGAGCGGTTGACACCAGTTGAGCATCGCTAAGCTTTGATATTGCTGGGCAATTGTCGGCTTTGTATTCTCTTAGGAAGTCTTTGTAATCATCTACAGTGGACCCGTATGAATCATCGTAGCCAAAGCTGTGCGCTAAGGCAACCAACGCTGCTTTCCTGAGTTTACTAAATGGAGGGCAATTGGTCTTCTTGTGACTCTTTATGAAGTCTTTATATTCGTTAGTCCCTCTCTTATTTGGTGATGATTTCGCCGTCTTGCCCTTGGATTTCGTCCTCTTCTTAGCCCATTCAGGAATAGGCGTACCATTCTTTGAGGCGTTAATCCTGGCCCGATATCGTTGGCTAGCTGTATAGTTAACCATCGCGGCGATGTATATTTGGCGCGATAAATATCGACATCGTTTTTTTTTAGTATAGTATATTACGTCGCCATGATTTTCAAGCTCGGATCTATAATTTTCAGCTCCAAGAAACTCGCGATTCAACACGTTAAAGAGCTCCTACACACTCAGCCTATCGGTGTGGCATTTATTGGAAATGATTACAACATCCTTTTGGGATTGCTCATTCGATTACCATCATATACTCACTTCGAGGAGTACCGTTTATGCTCAACGATCAAAGTCCTTCAGCATGCAGCATACAAGTCGTTATCGTTTCATGCGTGTGCGACTGGATACGACGCAATGCCGTTCTCATATAAACGCGCGTTTAACCGACCTACTCCCAGAAACGAGGTGCTACGTGCTTGCCGAAGCTTGGTGCGTTATCAGATAGATGTTTTTAAATTATCGTCGATAAATAAAGAGACCGGCAAAATCACATGCTCCGTCTCTAGAAAGGAATATTTGCCAGAGAACATCGATATCGATCACGATTGCTCTAACCCGAAAACAACCTTCGTCGCTCTTGCCGACAGCTGGATGAAAGATGAATCTATCACGCACAACGATACGCTGACGCAGCGTATTCCGAACACGACTACCATCACGTTCGTCGAAGCTCGTCTCAACGATTCGTGGGCAGCATATCATACGAAGCACGCCGTCCTTCGATGTGTTGAAAGAAACGAACACCGAGAATTGACAAAAAAAACGGTATCCATATATGCTCACAAGTTTAAATCCTTGACTCCTTCGACGATACCTTCAAGCTCGACAGCGTGCTGAGGTTCGATAGCGGCGGCATGCTGAGGTTCGACAACGACGTGCTTGGGTTGTGTGTTTCTCTCTTCGCGGATAATGGCCTGTTTGAATTTATTCAGAGCTCTAGACATCTCTTCGATTAGAGTCTGTTCTGACGAGCTGAACCGTATCATCTGGTTTTGTTTAACGTGGCTGAAGCTGCTCAACATCTCTACAGTGCTGCCGTTCGTTTCCATCGGTTCGATGATATTTGCGATCGCCAATACTCGGTTACTTTTGAAGTTGGCTCTCTTCTGCTTCTCTAGGTCGAGGCATTTTAAACAGGCTTTCGTCCTTCCACCTCCTCGTTTTAATTTGAACGAGTACTCGGGCATGCTTAGCTTACATGTCCTACATACGTATAGGATAGCATTTTCGAGGTCTTTCATTTCAATACTCATCGTTGACAGGTATTATATCTACGGAATATTTATCCTTAATACGTTTTCATATTCTCCTCATTTATATACTTGCGATGTCCACCAATGAAATATATTCGAACGCGAGCAAACCTACCTATGTCGGAGCAGTCTACGGCGGAGCGAACAGAGCGAAGTCGACCATCAAAAGAGAACGTATTAAATATGCTCTGTTCTCAGATCTCGCCTACGCTAAACAGGCCGACCGTGCTGGACTTCTTAAAAGCTACGACAAGAAAGGCAAATGGCAATACGATGCAGACATGTCAACAAGAGACATCGCAGTGTTTCGTTCGGACCGCACAGGAGAAGTGGTGATAGCTGCTCGTGGCACAGATTTAAGAAGCAAGGACACTAGGCTGCGCGATCTGTCTACTGATATCGGTATTGTATTCGGTGTGTCCAAATTCGGTAAACGAAACGCTACGTTCAAGAAGATAGCTAGGGCAGTCGAAGATAAGTACGGCACACGTCCAACATTGACAGGACACAGCCTGGGCGGACGTGTTGCGAGCGATGTTGCTAAGGACCTCGACTATAAAGGTGTCGTGTACAACGCTGGCTCTTCGCCGTCTGATTGGGTCCCGAAGATGGTGTCGCGCCTTGGTCAAATGATGGGTATCTCGAAACCGAAAACATCGAAGGTCTCACACCATAGGACCAAATATGATCCAGTTAGTGCATCGGCCAAGATGACAACAGAGAGTGATCAGCTACATGAGATCGATCCAGAGTCAAAGCTAGGTGCTCATTCTCTTAAAGAGTTCATTCCTGATAATGAGGATGAAGCTCAGATTGGCACTGGGAAGAGACGTCCAAACCGATGGATCAAACACGTGAAAGCATATCGCTCAAAGCATCCTGAGATGAGCTATAAACTGTGTCTCAAGAATGCTTCGAAGACCTATTAATAAAAAAAAATCCTTTAATATATAGTTCATACTACCCTCGCGCCGTCTATGTCGACAGACAGCTCACACACTCCGGCTGACACACCTGTTTTCCGATCAGTGTGGATATGTAGAGATTGCCGTCGTTTTATGCCGAAGACGAAGATGTATTCTAAATTCATGTGTACGTATTGCCACGAAGATATTATGAAAGACGTTAAGAAATCGCTCCTCAGATCTGAAGAGGCGTTGAGTATAATTTGCAAAAGTAGGATGTCTGTTTTCGAGTCAGAAGACAAAAACAAGGCTAAGTGTAATGGCTTTTTAAAAGACTAGAGATGGTTTGTATTTGTTTTTTCATTTATAGATTCGCAAACCATATGTATACAGACGACTTCGACATGGACGAACTCAAGAACGACAGTGGTTTGGAACTCAGGAAGTGCTCGCGCTGTCGTTGCAGGAAGCTGATGGAGTATTATAGTAAAAGCAAATACAACGGCAACTATATGAAGTCGTGTGATAAATGCCGCGGGGTTGTGTGTGATGTTTGTGAGAAGGTGTTCGACGGTAAAGCAGGTTTAAAGAGACATCTACGAACACACAC
>PIVM01000906.1 GCA_003353945.1 Gammaproteobacteria bacterium | reverse complement strand
GAGTTGCTGGCGAGGGTTGGGCCACGTATCACCAAGAAGAACACCCGTTGGAGGAAGGCACACTCCCCTGGAGTGAAGCTGGCCATCACCATGAGGTTCCTGGCCTCGGGTGATGCATACTGCTCCATGCACTTCCATTGGAGGATCCCACACAATACCATATCCAAGATCGTGCGTGAGGTGGTGATGGCCATCATCGAGGAGTATGCAGGAGAGGTGATCCGTTTCCCCCGCACACCGCAGGAGTGGAGAGCCATTGCCCTGAGGTTTGGTCAGAGGTGGCAGTTCTGGCATGCCCTGGGGGCAATGGACGGCAAGCATGTGGCTATTAGGAAGCCTGCCAAATCAGGCACCCTCTACCACAACTACAAGCACTTCTTCTCCATCATCCTGATGGCCTTGGTTGATGCTGATTACAGCTTCATTTGGGTCAATATTGGGGCACCTGGCTCAGCAGACGATGCACAGATCTTCAACGGCTCAGAACTCTGTGAAATCCTCGAGACACAAATCGGGCCCGTACCTCAAGCTGAACCACTCCCTGGTGCTCAGAGGAACATTCCATACTTCCTGATAGGGGATGACGCATTTGCCCTAAAGACGTGGTTGATGAAACCGTACAGCCGCCTGAACCTAGAGGTGCAGGCTCGCATTCTCAACTACAGGCTCTCCTGAGCCAGAAAGGTTGTGGAGAATGCCTTTGGCATTCTCTCAAACAGGTGGAGGTGCC
>PIVM01000905.1 GCA_003353945.1 Gammaproteobacteria bacterium | reverse complement strand
TTCACTTGCGGCCCTTAATCGTCTGCTAGAGCTGTGACCCACATCTGACTGCAGGTAGGAAATCAAGAAACGATGCAAAGAATCCTAACATTTTATCATACTTCTCGAGGGTAACTCTGATTGGCACTCCGTGGCAATGTTTCGTGAACCCTAAGGTATATCTGGGGAAAGACTGGTGTTTAAATATGCCGTAGTTTAGAGCAATTATTGTTGCAACTTGTGCCATCGTCGGGCAGCTGTTGCCCGCCCGGTCGCGCGACTGTGCATTTCGTGCGGTTTCCCCCGTGCCCCCGGGCATTTCCCTCGCTTGCAGAAATCATTCTAGAGCACTTCATGTTTCGAAATATACATTTTTAAAATGATACCGGCTTATATTTTCTTGTTGTTAAGGTCAGATGGTTGGGGAAATTCATGTTAGACCAAATTTATGCATATATCCTGGCAGGGATTAGGATCAGGGACGCAGGACCGTCGAGCGAGTCGCCGCTGTTTTTATGTAAACAACACCTTCGCCCTCCTTAAATTTGGAGTTAGGTGATATGCAATATGGTCATGTGGGTTCCCCAGAATCTCTACTTTGCATGCATACGCTATATGTTGAAGGTTTTATGGTATTTGTCTCAAAATCTTAGCATTTACCGCGCGCATCAACCGTCAGCACATAAAATGCCAGTGCTCAGTCAGGGCGCACTCAGTGCATGAGTCGCAATACGGCGGCCGCACGTCCTGCAT
>PIVM01000904.1 GCA_003353945.1 Gammaproteobacteria bacterium | reverse complement strand
CTAATATAACAATTGAGCAGGGCGATTGGGTTTAAGGACAGCCTTAAATCAGCTTTTTTTTAATAACTGACTGGCACACGCAGTGTGCAAGAGCCTAATATGACAGCGCTAGATTTGCTCAAGACTTTCAGTCCGGTTTGCCGATGAATTCTCCAGAGAAACATAATTTGGAGAATTCTGTTATGAATTACGATCAGTTGGCTTCCTTCGAGCCGGCATTGGCTGATTTTCTAGAGAAGGTTCGCCATTGCTTCAAACGGGACAAGACATTCGGTTACCTGCAAAATTACATTTTGGGCTTGATGGCCGATTTGAAGCGAAAATCCATTGAGCCAATCGCGCTTTCATGTGGTGTGGCTGTGCGAACATTACAGGAATTTCTGGCGTTTTTCGTCTGGGACCATGAACTGGCCGACAAGGTGCTTGTTCGTCAAGTGGTTGAACATCAACTCGGTAAGTGTTCCATTGGTGTGCTTGATGCCTCGGCCCATGCCAAGCAGGGTAAGCAGACGCCCGGTGTGCAGCGTCAATGGTGCGGAGAGACAGGCAAAAAAGACAATTGCGTGATAGGCCAGCATCTTCTTTATACGGATAATGACTCGCAGAATCCATTCAGTTGCATTGTTGCCAGTGACCTATATCTGCCTCGGAGTTGGGACGAAGACCGCAGTCGTTGTCAGAAAGCCGGTATCCCTGATGATCTGCATCATCGTCCAACCTGGAAGATTGGTAT
>PIVM01000903.1 GCA_003353945.1 Gammaproteobacteria bacterium | reverse complement strand
AAAAGAACAGAAAAGCACACAGCAAGCAATCCGGGCCACAGTACAGTACTGATTACTAAAAATGCTAGTGATTCGGTATCGTATCGTATCGGATACGATGCGATACGATACGAGACTATGAAAATACTATTCATGCCCGGGAAGTTAATTAGCGAAACGTGGTCGGCAAAACAGGACCACACGTTTTTAGGTAGCAGAATGTCAATTTGAAAGATACCAACGTCTCATTCGGATATCATATAGGGTATATATGGCCCCACCAGTCTTGCAAATCTTGGCAAAATCTATCTAGTAGGTACGGAGCAACCGCCCGTCAATGTTGGACCTTGTATGACCCCACTATCGCTAATGCAAAGGGCAAAAATGTACAATACTCACACTGAACTTGAAGGGCAGACATTGAAGCTCCACAGGGTGCCAAAGTCCTGAAGTCCTCTCGCGCTGTCCCTAGCTACCATAGAAGCCTCTTCAGTTTCTTACCGGGTGGGAATGAAGCACCACATAGCAGAGAACATGCAGCAGCCACACATCCACAGAAAGCAGAACCAAAAACCACCAAAGTTCATCAGCCAGTGAGAAAGAACACACCAAAGTCCACTGGTGAGCAGTGGAGAAGACGACTTCACCGCACGGAGACATTGCCTACAATGCTGAATCTCCAGTCTCAAATCCCCGCCCTAACTCCTGACCTTGTGCATAAATTATGTTCAGTAGCCTCTCTGTACCCACTCGT
>PIVM01000320.1 GCA_003353945.1 Gammaproteobacteria bacterium | reverse complement strand
TGCTGTCGCCGACGGATCCGGGGGTGCACAACTGGATTGATACTTGTGGTCTGGGAGAAGGACTGCTGACGTTGCGAATGGCTGAATTTCCAGGCGGGCGTCCGCGGGAAGATCTGTCAGCGCAGAGCCGTGTTGTACGCATCGCGCAATTGCGGGATGAATTACCGGCGGAGACCACTTGGGTCAGTTCCAGTGAGAGAGCTAAGCAAATTAGCGCCCGAATTGCCGCTTACCAACGACGATTACCAGAGCTTGAAAGCAGGAGTTAAGTTCATGGCATCCAGATCCTCAGAAAATCAGTTTTCAAAAGGTGCTGCGTCTTGGTTAATTACCGGGTGTTCAAGTGGTATTGGTCGCCATATTGCGTTGGCTGCTCTGGCTAAAGGTCACAATGTGGCGGTCACGGCGCGTAATCCAGAATCCGTAGAGAAAATTGTCTGTGAATATCCAAAGCAAGCTATCGCGCTGGCGCTGGATGTCACCGATAAGGGTCAGGTCGCTCAAGTGGTGGCAGAAACCGAAAGCACTTTCGGCAGTATCGACGTGTTGGTAAACAATGCGGGCTATGGCTATATGGCAGCCGTTGAAGAGGGGGAAGATGATGAAGTCAGGGCAATGTTCGACACGAACTTCTTTGGTGTTGTTAACATGATCAAGGCTAGCTTGCCGGGCATGCGCTGTCGCGCGAGAGGACATATTATTAACATTTCCTCAATGACGGGACTGGTGGCGAATCCCCCCAATGTTTATTACAGCTCAAGCAAGTTTGCTCTAGAATCGCTCACAGAAGGGCTATCAAAGGAAGTAGCGTCTTTCGGTATTCGGGTTACTGCCATCGAGCCAGGTGCATTTCGAACCGACTGGTCACATCGCTCAATGAAAGAGACGCGCAAACCCATCGAGGCTTATACGGATGTCGCCGCCCGAAAAGAACTGATTAAAGCTGTGGGTAGCGAGTTTCCCGGTGATCCTCGACGGGTAGCGGATGCGGTTTTGATGGTAAGTACGCTTGAGGAACCACCGCTGAATTTGTTGTTGGGTAGCGACGTTTACTATGCTTATCGCGAAAAGTTGAAGAATCTAAGTGAGTCCGTTGAAAAGTGGAAGTCGGTCACTCTGGATGTGAATTTCCCGCCTGAAGAAGCGAATTGCACATAATGATTTGCGAGTACTGAGGCGGAGGATCAACTATGTAGATTTCACGGCGATACTTCCTAATCGCAACAGGCGTTCGTGCTACGACTTTCAGATTGGGTCTTTGCTATCTCAAACCACGTTCTTCCAGATCCATCGTTCATCTCATTACGAAAATTCCGGCATTCCCTCGCTACGAATCTTGGGGTGATATCTATCGTTACGAATGGCAGTGGGATCGAGTCGTTGAGGGTACGTGTATGAGAAGAACAAACACCCTTTTCGAGATAATTGTGAGTTGAGCATGCAAAAACCGAATGTAAAGGTAGGATAGAATCATTTCTTATATCAATATGATTTGGTTGCCATTCTCTCGAACTAAACCAATTTAGAGAGGAGACTTTGGGGAGTGATGGTTTTTATCACATTGGATTTGAGTATCTGTGTGTCAAATGTAAGAACCTTCCCCCTTTACAATAAGATTGGTATAGAAAAGGTGACTGTTTTTTTATTCCATTCGTCACTTTATCGCATCAGTTTTTACTCTGACTCCAACAACTCCGGGTGTCAGGTGCCACTCTGGAGCCTTTGGTAATGTGTCTGCCAAATGTGCACCCATGGGTAATCCTCCTTTGTGAGCAGGAATACTTTTAATGGCTAATACGACAAAGTTTGACGGATTCAGGCATATACCTATGGAAGTTATGGCTTGGAAGCATTGATAGCCTACCATCTGCTCCACAGCAGTGCTCTTGATAAGAGAGGTGCAGTGGCCCAAAGATGGACACCAAGTGAATATAGGAATGTCAGAATTGTATCGATATCCTTTCGCTAAGATTGGAGACAAGAAGTAGTGGGTGCAGGTTCGGCCGTGTGGATTCACGTAGGCAACCTAGAAATTGAGTCGCAGATGCCTGTATGGGTGCCTTAATTCATTTTAGGAGACTTTTTCCATCACGCGATAAGCCCCTAATAACACCCCGCTCGCCACAATAATCGCAATGACAGCGATCAAATCCAAAAAGTCACCCGACTCCATTTAACAACTCCTGTTGATTTTCTCTGTAAGTATCACCGACATACTCGGCCATTGCGGATTACTCGAGCCATTGTTGCTAGTAAGGTATACAGCCCCTATTAGCTATGGGTTGTAGCGATTTTTGAATCAGAATAGCGTGATCAAAATAACGGAAATACAACAGGCATAAAAAAACCGAGCACACCGCCCGGCTTTTTTAGCACTACCCTGTCTCGTCCCTGTAAGCTCTGTTCCGTAGAGCTCTCGCTATCCTTTGCGTAGGACTAATTATGGCAGCGTAAAAACCGTTGGCTATGCGACAGCAGCTGCAGTGCGTGTAGGAGATCTCTCAAACCGACATGGAGCCCTCGCCCAGCGGGGTATCTGGTGAGTCACAATAGCACAATTTGCCTGTAGCTGATCGTCTGTAATTGGCACAGCCAGGCCGTTCGATCAACTGATTTAGTTGAAATTAGCTCGTGCGGTAATAAAGTGCGTAATTTATAGTTGCATAAGTATCTGCATCCTTTGTGTTTTAATGGCTAGCAGCATTCATGAGAATGATTCCGCCCATCACTGTTTTCAATAATATGTTTTATGTTAAGCAGTCGATTGCTTATATTCCATATTAGAATCGATGAGCCTAATTATGAATCCCAGATTGGCGGAATTTGTTACCTGAGTCCAAAATAGTAACAGTCCCCGAGTGAACCTGTAACAACGATCACTAATACCCGGGAAGAATTACCGCTTGCATTGTAACTTCTCAAAAACCCGGGGCAATACAGTGCAAGCATAGCTTAAGCAAAAGCCCTATCCAGCTGCCGCACTTCTGCGAACCAGCTCCGGCAAGGGTAAAATGTCTCCCGTCCCAG
>PIVM01000902.1 GCA_003353945.1 Gammaproteobacteria bacterium | reverse complement strand
TTGATTAAAAGCAATTCTTTTGCTCTTTCTGTCATTACTGCTTTCATTGCTTTTCGCATTTCTACAAAATCATTAAAAGATTCTTCAAATTCAGAATGAGAAAACAAAAAAGCGAAGCGTTCCTTTACTTTACTTTCTTTTACTTTAGTTTCCTTTACTTTACTTTTCTTTTCTTTACTTTGTTCAACGGCTGTTTCAACTTCCGTTTTACGGTCGTTCAACGGTCGTTCAACGGTCGTTTGTTTTTCGTTCAAAAGTAATGCTTTTCTTTTTCTTGCTTCAACTGATTTTTTGGCTGCTTCAATTCTTTGCTGTTTCATTTTTATAAATGGCTGTAAAGAATCAATCAAGTCATTACTCCAGAAGTAAACCTGATCATTTTCAAATAATCCGTAATTATGAATTAAAGAATTTAAAACGATGTCAGTAGTTTTTAAATCATCCACTAACAAATCACAATCCTCTAAAGGATATTTAAACTCTTCTTGCTCTCTTAATATTTCTAAGATTTGATAAAAAACAGCATATCCTTCATGTTTAAAATCTTTCATGATTCTTCTCATTTTATTATCACTTCTTGAATGGCAAAAATGAGGGAAATAATAAACGTCTTTTTTCATAATTAAAAATTTAAAATTGTTGAACTTGAAACCTCCAGTACCTCACACATTTTTTTTAATGTTTCAGTATCTGTTTTTCCTTTCTTTAAACAGTTTTGTAAGGCAGTCATTGAA
>PIVM01000901.1 GCA_003353945.1 Gammaproteobacteria bacterium | reverse complement strand
AACGATGGTAGCAAACCCCGATATTACGGAGAAATTGCCAATACCCAAAAAGCGGTTGAAAAGTTGGTGAAAAAGCTAAGCCCTGAAGGCGAAGTGCTTAGCTTTTGTTACGAAGCCGGTCCTTGTGGTTATGGGCTTTATCGGCAAATCTCCGCCATGGGCCACGACTGCATCGTTGTTGCTCCGTCGCTGATTCCGCGCAAACCGGGAGATAGAGTTAAAACAGACCGGCGTGATGCCGAATCGCTGGCGCGCCTGCATCGGGCAAATGAACTGACGGCGGTGTGGGTGCCAGACAACGATCAGGAGGCGATCAGGGATCTGACGCGGGCACGTGAAGACATGAAGCATCTGGAGCGGCAAAGTCGTCAGCGCTTGGGTGCATTCTTGCTTCGCCACGGTAAAAATTATGATTCAGGCAAAAGCAAATGGACACAGGCCTACTTTCGCTGGTTAGAGCACATCAAATTTGATCAGCCGGTTCAGCAAATTGTTTTTCAGGAATATATCGATAGCGTCAAACAGCAGCAAGCGCGTGTAAAAGGGCTGGAAAAGGAGATGGAAAAAGCCCTGGATGGTTGGAGTTTAGCACCGGTTGTTGAAGCCCTTATGGCCCTGCGGGGATGCAAGCTCATCACCGCCATGACGATCATGGCAGAGTTGGGGGATATTACGCGCTTTGATTCGCCACGTCAGTTGATGGCCTATTTGGGGCTGGTGCCCAGCGAGTATTC
>PIVM01000131.1 GCA_003353945.1 Gammaproteobacteria bacterium | reverse complement strand
AGCAAATACAACGGCAACTATATGAAGTCGTGTGATAAATGCCGCGGGGTTGTGTGTGATGTTTGTGAGAAGGTGTTCGACGGTAAAGCAGGTTTAAAGAGACATCTACGAACACACACGGGTGAGAAACCGTATAGCTGTGACAAATGTGAGAAGTGTTTTAGAACGTCTGGTAGTCTCTCTACTCACAAGCGAACGCACAGTGGAGAGAAACCGTATAGCTGCGACGAATGTGAGAAGTGTTTTCTCACGTCAGGTAATCTAGCTACTCACAAGCGAACACACACGGGTGAGAAACCATATAGCTGTGATGAATGTGGGAAGTGTTTTCGCACGTCAGGTAATCTAGCTACTCACAAGCGAACACACACGGGTGAGAAACCGTATAGCTGCGACGAATGTAAGAAGTGTTTTACTCAGTCAAGTACTCTCTTCAATCATAAACTCTCATGTGGCAACCCTGGATCAGTACCAGAACAAATGTGCGCTAAAGCTCTCGGCATTCTCGAAGTAGAATACGACGAACAGCATTCATTCTCAGACTGCCGTGACAAACTACCATTGAGATTTGACTTCTATATTCCAGACATAAACGCCGTCATCGAATATGATGGCATATATCATTACAAGCCGATCAGAGGAGAAGCTAAATTGGCTGGTCAGCAAAAAAGGGACGCGATCAAAGATGCTTACTGTGCTGAGAATGATATAGCAATGCTTCGTATTCCATATACTCATTCTGATAGTCTGGATAAAATAATACGCGAGTTCGTGGAGGTTACGATCGATGAGCGCCAACGTGCAGAATGATTAGTGACACGATTCCTCGAAGCTAGGTTTAGATTCTTTTTTACTTTCTTTCGGTTTCTTCGGCTTGAGCTGACGGGCTATGCTTAGCAAATCTTTCATGATAGAACCGCCCTCTTTAATTAATCCCTCTATTTCCACGTATTTGGGGTTTATAATCTCATAACCTTCTCCATGAAAATCTAGCATTATAATCTCTCTTAGTCCAGACTGTATGTTATTGAGAGCCTGTTGGAGATCTACAATGCCGTCGTCTACTGCTTTTTCACACGTCACTTCTTCGCCACCGATGCTCACTATCGAAAATTCAGAACATGTGCTTTCTAGGTCGTCTTCATAATTTGCCATTGTGTTGTATATAGAGTCGAATATTATCCGACTCTATATACAACACGTTTCAAATTCATTATCAATATGGATACCGACAAACCAAACCCTCGAGAATCTGATTCCAATTATATTCTTAACCCACAGACGAAACGTTATGTTTCCCGCGTTGGTCAGACCGGAAGACGTATTCTTCGCCAAATGAGCAGAGCAGAGACTGAGGAGCGCATTACTCGGCACACTATTGATGAGAGTTTAAAACATCGCAACCTACTGTCATCGAATCTCAGTGATAAAGAACTGTTAGATATTCTTAGGAAGGTCGTCAACTTGAAATTGAATGACGATCAGATCGTTAGCATGACAGAACCTAAAACGAAAACACGGAAGAAAGTTAAGATCGCTCCTAAACCCAAAAAGAAAAGTAAGGCTAAGCGAAAGCGTTTCGTAACTCGTCCACCTCCTCAAACTGAAACGGAAGCTGACGAGACCGTTTATGAAAGTGAAGACGATGATAATAGCGAATAGATTTATGCGTCATCTTCTCCTTCACTGTCGGATTTCGTTTCGATGATTTCAAAAACGTTCTTCCTAAGAGGGTACGGAGTTCCAACGCTGCGGTCTACCATTATAGAATCGTATGGTCCCGAGCATATCGTATTGAACATGTTGTGCAAATCATCAGGATCGATGCCAACTCTGTTGCCTATCATAGTGATCTCATTGAGAGCTGTCGGTTTATACAACAGAAATACATTTGAACACTTCCTAATTAGTGAGTTCACATCGAAGAAAGATTGGTAACCACACATCACCGATAGATTTCTATGGGTGGATATAAATCTAAATATCGTTGAAAGTCGTCTCCTCGCATCTGAAGAAAGCCTTTCCATCTCGAAATCGTCTATTATTAACGCTGTTTTTTTCTTTGCGTTGAAAAATCCAATTCCTGGCAACTCGTTCATCAGCCCAGTTGGTTCCAAATCATTCCACTCTTTCGACTCGAGAGAGCATGTGCAGATATACACTTCTTTGAATGGTCTGCTGCTCGCTTGGTGTGCTAGAAATATATTCTTCATCGTCAACGTTTTACCCCGACCAACTGATCCCAAAGCAAGTAGACGAAACGGGTGTGGTATTAGCGCCGGAGATCTCTTTCTAGGCTTTGACCAGCTCTCCATCCAATTTCCTTTTTCTACGTTCTTGATTATCTGTATTTTGCGTGGCAGCTTGGGGCGATATCGTTTTAACGCTTTCTTTTCTCGCTTCTCTCTCGCCTTCTCGTTCCGTATCTCTCTCTTTATGGCATCCTCTTGCTTTTTACGAAGCTTGATCGCTATTTCGTTCTCAGCTTTTAACATCGTCTTCTATATTGGTATAGAAAATATATTAGTTACCCCAAGACGAGACGAGATATATTCCTCACTATAATATATCCAGCCATGGCGTCTCGGTACTTGACATCTCATAACACCAGGAGTATCGGATCGAATGGCTTCTCGAAGCCAGCTAGTGCGTCTCATAGAAATCTATTCACCATAGCAGATCTCAACCGCGGGCAACTGACGTCTTCGTATAATCGCAAACAGCCTAGGGTTGACGATCGCCCCCAGCAAGATGGACCACTGGTGTACGTTAAAGACTGGCTCACTGTCGATTCGGCAAGCGCCAGCATGCAGTCTGTCGACCCAGATAGCTTCAACAAAGGGCAACTAACGTCTACCTATTCGAAGCCGACTCTACTAGTAGATCCACTCACGAACAAGCGTCGCATTGAGATCTTTGACGCTCATTTCAACAGCATCACGCCAGCTGATGATACACTCAACGTCCCGCCGTCTTTGCTCAAGTCAGCTCGAACGAGGTTGCGATCGATGGGATACGACAGTGTGTACATCGATAACTTCATACACAAGATGAGCCAAGGGCAACGACATGCTTTCACGAAAGAACAGGCTCAGATATACGACAATCTATTCTCGGCGCACATCATGCCTGCGTCTATCCAATCCGCGCCATCGCCCACGTTCGTCAAAATGAAGAGCGAGCAAGAGGCTTTTGAGTCTATCCTCGAAACTAAGAACCTTAGCGATATGCAGAAAATAGACGCTGGACAAACGCTGTACGAATCTGGAATAGGTGGTGTGTCTTTATCTATGTTGGATAAGTATTTCAAAAATAATCCTCCTTTAGATCTTAGAGAATTTTTCGAGACTGTTAAACATTGGAAAGCCATCAAAGATAACAATACTCCAGAGGACGCTATGAAAGAATTCGAACGACTCTCTGGAGCGTCTAAAACGAAAAAAATAGTTCCTAGCATCACAGGTATTTTGACGCCTAAGAAAATGCGCGCTATGGAGCAGACGATGAGCGTTAATGAAATAGCAGATAAGCTATACAAATCGTATAGAAACTCCGGTGGTCGTCGGCCTAGTCATGATTTCATTCACAATTCCGGGAGACGAAGTTATCGGGGTACTATCAGCGCTATAAATATCGTGCTATCTGGAGCGGTTAGCCTTGACACTGACACATGGACGCTTACTAGTTCTAGTAGATCCAGACGTCGAACATAGATGATCACTCTGACAGCTCTTCGGTATCACTGTCCTCTAGATCTTCTATGCTTAATGCGAGTCTAACCCTAGAGGCTAATTTCTTTTCGACTCGTTCATCGATATGCGATTCGAGATCTTTCTTTTTTTGTGCTTCTCGTTGTCTCTCTTTCGCTAGTTGACGTAGCAATCTTACTCCTGGTAGTCGTTTCTGTTTTGATTTCTTAGGAGTGATTA
Organism: Gammaproteobacteria bacterium; assembly: GCA_003353945.1. Classification (GTDB taxonomy): domain Bacteria; phylum Pseudomonadota; class Gammaproteobacteria; order Pseudomonadales; family PIVM01; genus PIVM01. The sequence continues at coordinate 8,720 of PIVM01000131.1, read as the reverse complement.
TAATAGGTTCTTCATATTCGTCGTCGCTGTATTCTTCGACCTTTGTCGCTTGGGGTGGAGGAGATGGTCTAATGAATTTAGCATTAGACGAGAAAGTAGAATAGGGTTTTCTTCTATTTCCAGGGTGAGCGATCATTGTCTCTCTCTATATAATACGATACAATTATATCAAAACGTATTATATTTTTTGCCCTTTATATATTTGCTCTGGTCACCATGCCATTGATTGAGTACCAAATCCCATACATCTTCTCATCTAGTCCGACTAATGGAGCTCAGGCTATTAGCAAAGACAAGAACGAGTTCACGGTTACACTCAACGAACCGGTGAGGATTCCACGTGGAGCATTAAATTGCACGATAGAGCTCCAAAATGCCAGCATAACGTACGTCAGCCCGAACATCAGCGCCGAAAGACTTAACACCCTATTGGACTTTGACTACCTAGGTACACCATACAACATTGTGTTCCCAGATGGGCTCTATTCTTTAGGAGATATAAATTCATTTCTAAGTCGCTTCTTTGTGGCCGCTGGCCTTCCTACAGATCTGTTTGCTTTCACTGGCGAATCAGCCACTCAAAAAACAGTCCTCACTTTCAATTACGCAGGGACTAGAATCGACTTTACGACTCCAGACTCGATCAATCCGCTGCTTGGTTTTGAAAGCATATTCTATCCGCTTCTGCTTCCGAGTACGGTCGGCGAGTCTTTCACATCTGAGAATGAGGCTCAGTTGAATAGCTTAATAGCATACCTCATTGACTGTTCTCTATGCTCAGGAAATGGCATCCCTATAAACCAAAACAGCTCTAATATCATAGCCTCTGTGCCGATAACAGTAGCCCCGGGCAGTCTACTAGTTTACAGTCCGTTCAATAGTGTGAAAACGAACTGCGACACGCTCATTGGAAGCCCGACTAACAACGTTCGGGTAAGAATCACGGATCAAGAAGGCAGGGACATCGATATGTTGGACGATCCTTGGTCGATCACTGTCATAATCAAATACTATCTCCAAGTCGGAGACAGCAGGCCAGCTAGGTCTCACTATAAAAACTCTCAGCATCACGAAGCGTTCTAACATCTATGTAAGATCCAAACCCAATCTGCTCGCCGTCTTTGTTAACGCATGTGTCGGTGAACGTTTTTTTTCGCATAATATATACTGCTTCACCAGCTAACAGAGACACCTGATAAAATGGACGTCGAGCAGAAAACAGACCTTTTCAATGTGGGAGTCGAACAGACTCAAATGGAGGTTAGGCCTCAAAGATCGGTTAGTTTAGACCAATTCCCTAGGGGTGTTATTGATCTCTCTTTCACGGTCGGTGGTACTTTCGCTTGGGTTCCAAATAGATCATATGTGCGAATTGCATGCACTATTAAGAACCCTGCAGGTAATCCTCCTGGGGAATTCGACAACATTGCGTTCGCTGATAACGTGTGTGGAAATCTGTTTGATAATTGCTTTATGAGAGCTGGCCAGCAGAACGTTAGTTCTATCGTATCATATTTATCTCAAGCTTCTCAACTTAAAAACAGACTGACGAAATCTGGAGCTTGGGTTAACAGCTTCGGCAAATCCGCTTATGGTCAGGACCCATCGTTTGCGTCTCGAGTTCAGAGCGTCTCTCTATCTGGCCGCGCTGTAGGAGAGGTTTACGATGTTGCAATCGGAGATGGAGGAACGGCTAGTATTGGCGTTGGCACTAATGTCGTTACTTTGGCGGGTGCGACCAACTTCGCTCAATTTGAAATAGGCGATATTTTAGTTATTGAGGGCCAGCAATGGGAGATCGCAACTCCTCCGACAGATGCTATTGGAGCTGGCATGACAGTTACTCAAGTCTCAGTTGCTGCCATCGCTGCTACAGATCAAGCTTTCATTCGGAAGGTCAATCAGACGCCTAGAAAGCAAACAGTGTACATCATGTGGGTGCCTCCTATCGGAATCTTTGACAGCGACCGCCCATTGGGAAGCGGAGATTACAGACTCTCATTGAATCCGTATTCGAATTACAAACGCACGTGTGTCCAAGCTCTTGAGGATCTTACGCCCGGGACTGGTTTCGATTTCGAGGTTGAAGATCTTAGTTTCTTTCCGTATATCACTCGCACAAACATGCCTACTAGCGGCATCGACAAGCTCGAGTTGTCTGAGATCTATGTTCAAACCAAGAGCGTTACAAACAACAAGACTAATCAGATCGAAGTAACTGTTCCGCCGTCAACATACAGCATCTGTGTTTTCGTCCAGGCCAACAGTGCGACGTCAAATACCAAGAACCCTCCTAGCGTCTTCAAGGCATTGGACAGGAGCGACGAGCGTCTGAAGAACCTTCAGATTTCTTATGCGAACGTAAACAAGCCTAGTACCAACTGGTCTTCTGACTACAGCACTACTGAAAACTACATGACTCAAAGATATCATGATACTCAGTGCGAGTCTGGAATGATCTACAATGATGGCGGAGGAGAGACGTTTCCAGAGTGGCTTGAGCGTGGTCCGTATTACTGCTATTCATTCCTTCGCGATGCGTCTGATCGCAGCACTCACTGCAATGTCAACATGTCTTATGAAAACCTTCAGACCGATACGACCATTTTCGTCTGTGCTTTGTATAGACGAGTTGCAGAGATCTCGTATCAGAGCGGCCGCGTGACATCGGTGCAAACACTCAGCGTTTAATCGAGTACTCGATTAATAATCGGTCGTTTTTTTCTTATATAATATACTAGGTATCGAGCTCAAGATGCCACGTTATATTGCCCGCAAGAGTAAGAGACGGACTATGTCTAGATCTCGCAGCGTTGTTCGTCGTCGTCCTCGTCGCAGCATGAGAGGGAGAGGCAAATTCTGGGAGTCTATTAAGAACTTCGCTAAACGTGCTAACACATATTTGAAGAAGTCTAAGGCTATCAGTAATGTCGCTGGAATCGGAAGCATGCTCGGAATCCCATATCTCGGAACCGTAAGCAAAGTCGCTGGTCGTATCGGGTATGGTAAGAAGCGTAGAACCGTTCGCCGTCGTCGCCGTCGTTGTTGCAAGAGACGTGGTGGTGCTAACACTCCTTCTGGTGGGGCACTCCGATTAGCTGGTACTGGATACGGCGGCTACAATCGTTATAAAAAAAAATCGTTGGGGATCACATACTGAAAGCAGCTGGCCCCAATAAAGACTTCCAATCACTAGCGTCTCAGATGATCAGCAAGCTTGGGACTAAACCGACATCAACTGCACAGCTCGATCGTATTGGATCTAAAGAATTTAAGGACGAGTGGGGACACGTTTGGCCGCTGAACGTCAAGACATCTCAATTACCGAAATCAAAGCCACTGTATTTTATCATTAACACAACTCAAAAGCCTCCTGGCGTTCATTGGGTCGCATGTTATATATCACGTGGCACAGTATATATTTGGGATTCATTTGCTCGGCCTAGCAAGAAACTCATACCTACGTTCTTAAAGAATATGAAACACAAATACACTCACAGAGACACACAGTTAGACGGGAAGACTAACCAGCTCGCAGACTCGGACATATGTGGACCCCTATGCTTGGCATTTCTGAAATACGTAAAGCAGCATGGTATTACCAAGGCTATGAAACTATAAAGACGATTGATCTATTTTTTTTATTTACTTAGATATACATCATCATGGCATCTGAAACAACGACAGGTCAGAATTCCTTTCTATCTGGATCGTCTCCAGTAGTCACGTCTGTGACCATCAGCGATCTCGATCCAGACAGACCTATTCGCACTAACACTTCTAGAACTCTAGTTTCTGGGAGCATATTACAGGCTGAGGTTGAAGGATTATCTTCAAATCTAGGAGTACAGAAATTAACTGGCTCTCATATCTCTACGCCAGGAACAAATCCCGCCGTCGGTGCGAACTGTCTGTATTTTAAAACAGATGGTCTTCTGTATTCGCTCGACTCGAACGGCATAGAAACGGAGGTCGGATCGGGAAGCGCTGGCGTTTCGTCTGGATGGGCATTTAGTACAATGGTGACCTCCCCGCCGTCTTCGATGGAGGTGCGATTTGATAACGCCATCCCCAACAGTGTCACGAGCATATTCATATCGGCAACAGACAGCAATGGCAATAACCAAGGGCCGATCCTGTCAACGTTGGCTGGAGGTGATTCGATATATCTAGTTAACGGCGTCGGGTCTAACGCCAAGCTATACAATATCCTCGACAGCATCAACAATACGACATGGTATGACTTGACGGTTAACCTAGAGAGCGAGAGCAATGTTGCCGCCTTCTTAGACGCTGAAGTTCTCACGACACAATTCTTCGTTACATCGAACCCTTTTGATCAGTCACTAAACACCGATGACCCGGTTGAATTTAAAGAAGTGACTTTACCACATCAACCAACGACGAGCACGCCAGCCCTGGATACGATAAAGCTGTACGCAAATAACGACGGAACGTTACATACCATTGATGAAAACGGACTCGACGTTCCGATCGGTGACACAAGATGGAAAGGCACATGGAGTAATTTACTGACGTATGAAAAGGGTGATATGGTGATCGACCAAGGCTGGCTATCTGTCGCTCTAACAACAACGACCGATCCGAGCAGTCCGCAAGTTGTCGGAGAGCCGCAGAACGTATATCAAGGACCCGAGTTGTTGACCCTGCAACAAACAACAAAGTCGCTATTGTTCGGTATGCGTTACTCGGCCTCGAAGACTGGATACGTATCAGGCTATAGAATTGAGACCGTAGTCGGTAATAAATACATTATATACATCGTCGTAGACCCACTGGGAACGCCCGAGATCCGAGAGATTATCCAATTCACAGCAACGACGGGCGGTTTTCAGACGTTTAATCTGTCAACATTTCTTAGCGCGGGTTCAACATTTGACCTGATATCGATAGTAGCTGAGCCTGACCCGACGCCTACTACGACGACAGCGAATTACAACTATACAAAGCCGACAAACGTTACAGCTCCTCTTGCAGGACAAATATCTCATGCCGGTAAGACATTAGACACGTTATCGATATCAAAGACAGACAACGACACAACAGACAGAACAGCACTCTTGGCATCTATCTCGTCTGGCGACATCATCGCGGTTGGAGGTATTCGTTGGAGTGTTCAAAATTCGTCGGATCAAGGAACATATTATAATTTCGCAGTTGCCCCAGCGCAGCAATGGACACAGTCGGGTGTACTGTCATTTGATTTCGAGATTGTAGCTAGTGTGCCTGTAACATATCATGGTTCGAGCGATGTAAACTACTGGGTGGGAGATGCCTCTATCTCTGGTATCTTGTCGTTGACTGGAGACTACGGAACTGCGACTATTAATAATAGACAGTACGGTATCGACCTCATTTATCAGCCCGCCGTCCTAAGTAGCGACTGGGATATTATGGCGTCGTCTTCCTCGTCAGTGAGCGCCGGTGCTGCGTCGATTAACAGTGGTGGAAATACTGGTATCATAGATGGCGGTTTTCTAAGCATCAACGGTGACACAACGAAATACGATATATCGTCCGGGCATGGTATCATCAATTCAGCGAACATCGCATACACCGAGGTCTATTGGCAAGATATGACGGCAACATACACAGCGGGCTTCGATGATAACTACGTAGCGATAAACAAGGACGCTATGATCGTACAACAAACGGTGCCATTCACGAACGCTGATTATAGAGACCTTATCGTGATAGGACAGGTTGTGGCTCTCATAGACCAAACAAACATATCGCAGGTAGTTACGAAGCCGAATTATATTAACAATGTTTTAGCACAGCTCGGCGCAATGAGTCGAAGCATTGGTTTATGGACAGATAATGGTCTTGTTTATTCTGCTACTCCAGCATCTTTAAGCCTGGACCGTTCGGCTGGTGGTATTTGGGATTTTGGATCAAATTATGAACAAGACGTTAATAATCCAAACATAAAAAGCTTTATTGTTTCAAGCGCCGACGAGGTGTTCAGATTCAAGCGGGATGGCTTTGTCAGCAACGGCACTGTTTTAATAGACCCGAACCAATACGATAACAACGGAACGCTCACGGCCGTAGCGAACAACAATTGGACCATACAGCATGTGTATATGTCAATTAATGGGAATAATGTTATTTACTACGGACAGGACGAATACAAAGACGAGGCGACCGCTCTGGCTAGTATAAACGATCCGTTCGTAATTGATAACCCCAGTCCCAATTTCATCCAACGTGCATATCTCGTCGTACAAGAGGGCGCTACTACTTTAGCGAGCGCTACATTCATAGAAGCGTCTAAATTCGGGAGCACAGGGACGGGAGCTTCTGGTGGTAGCGCAACGAGTCTTCAAATAGGCTATGACAATAGCACACAACCGCAAATAACAACATCAACGGCACTCGGTGCTCTACAGATACAACGAGGAAGTGCTGCGGATTCGGATAGTGTTTTCGACATAGTTAATGGTGCTGGAGACACTGAGCTGAGCATCACAGGAGGAGGTGCTATCAATACATTCACTAGTAATTTATTGTTGAATAATAACGGATTCTCAGCTATCGCCATCGGCAATGTTGGAATGAGCATGGGTATCAATGCTAGCCTGATAGGCGACAATGGGATAGCTTTGGGCCTAAACAGTGAAGCTGACGCCAACGTTTTAGCTCTAGGTTCAAATGTTTCGGCGCTCGAGGGTATACAGACGGTCCAACCCGGGCGAGATGATGTATGCGACCTTGGAGATGCCACGCATCGATTTAAGGATATCGTTCTGTCTGGCAAAATAACGCTGGATAGCCAAGACACATTTATATCAGACCATCAATTTACAGCATATAGTGGACTGGGAAATGTCGCCATCGGTTCCGACACGATGAACCTAGCGACGAATGCAACCCTGAATACGTGTGTTGGATTTGCATGTGCTCCTGGTTATAACGCATGTAATCGAAACGTCAACATCGGAGCTGAGTCTGGAAATGTGACCACTGCGAATGACACTGTGTGCGTAGGCTATCGGAGTAAGTGCGATAACACAACGGCCTTCTCAATAGCACTAGGAAGCGATGCCAACTCGACTCTGTCAAATCAATGCACGATAGGAGGACCCACTGTAAATGAAAGCATTGAATCAATCGTCCCCGGGCGAGACAATGAATGCGATTTGGGGTCTGCTACACGGCAATTTAAAGACATATATCTTTCTGGCAGCATTATAGGCGTTAAAAAATCATACGTCCAGAGACTGTCGCCTAGCTCTGTTGGAACTTCGTACAACGTAACAGCGGGCGTATATTACAACGGATTGATATCGTCGGGCTCTTCAACTATCGACATAGGAACGGGTTGGACATATGGAACTCATGATGCGGGCATTACAATTATAGTGCCGTCAACAGGCAATTACAAATTGAGCTGTTTGATAACTGGAACATTCAACTTTATCGCCGGGGGAGATTGCAGAATAATTGTCAACGGCGCTACGAATTCACAGTGGCGAGCTTCGGCGGCCAATGATGCTAGCCCGACAAACAATTATATGTCGTTTTCATGCGCTGGGACATTAGCACTCACAGCAGCGGATGAGATCTGGGTTGATATCACTAGCGCAGGAGCAGCGGGAGGCATATGGACCGCTAGTAGTTATAGTTTTGCGTTGGAGTTGTTATAAAAATAATCATCATCTATATAGACGCCATATGGTTTTAGCGAGGGGATACATTTCGTCTACAATAATCGAAGCGGCTGGCGTATGGACCTTAAGAATTCAGTTTTCATACTACGGCATTAGCACGTACGAAGAAGTTAGTGTCCATACAACGCTAATCGAGGCGAAGAATCATTTGCTTTTAGTACGGTGTCCTAACCTCCAAGTGATTGACAGTAAATCAGTCCTACAAGTTTTAAAATAAATGATGGAGATAAAAATAGACGAAGAAACGGACATGGAGATAGATAGCGACTACCAGCAGCAATGTGGTTCGTTTACTCCTGAGAGTGTTGATTACATAATACAAGACAACATGAGAGCTAGAGAACTGGCCGACATCAAGCGGAGCCTTGAGACGATTAAAACCACGGCGAAGATCGTTATTTGCACGTCTGGGGTCTTGTCATGGGTGTTTGTTAGTGCAGGGCTAGCTGTATGGTACTTCAATAGGCGATGAGAGGGCTTATTTTTTGTTCCTCATCGCCGTATCGTGTCTCATAATAGGATGAAAATGGCCTATATCTGTGTGATATGGTGAGGAAAACATATTATCAGCCGATGGCCACGTGGCCATCGGCCCACAAGAAAGTTTCCTCACCATATTACACACTCTTTAGCCAATATACACTCTCTCATCACTGTAAGACCTTCACACAGAAACCTTTCTGGTTAAACGAGAAGCTACTGTATTTATATTTGTCAGTCTGATTTCATAGATACATTTAAAATCTGAAGCCATATATATTTCAAATCTGAAACTAGACAGATATATTTGGTCAGCCATTTTCAAAACATGCTCTCCCCAACGAAGCCAGCCCCATATAACCGATATTTTAAAGATATCGAAGGAAAACATTTTATCAGCACACAGGGGCTGCCCCCTGTGTGCTGTCAAGAAAGTTTCCTCACCATATCGCACACTCCTGAATCACTCTCTCATACACAACCAGTCCTCACACGATCTGACAAGAAGCAGCACTAAACACCATCCACCAAACCCCTCTCTCAACG
>PIVM01000319.1 GCA_003353945.1 Gammaproteobacteria bacterium | reverse complement strand
AACGTCCGCGAAGGTCAGCTTAGCTGTTCCAGAAAGCATAGTTTTCATTTTTCGCATTTGGCCGCTTCGTAACATCAGCAGGCACACGGAAAAAAATCAAAATCCTGGCAATAAGCGAACCCTCAGTTTCCGCTATCTCTAAAAAGTTACTGTTCATGGGTTTTGGTTACAAAAAAATGAAATCATTTGACTTGTGGGCCAAACGCTCTCGAGAACCTGACCTTTTCTAGTAATTGATCTGGCCATTCAACAGTACCCGGAAAGTGAGCGAGCAGGTCGCACAAGATATTAAGTACCAGCATTTTGCACGCATCAAAACTCACAAAGCAGACATTGTCTTGTTAGTCTGGTGAATAGATTCTGCCATTGACTGACTACAAAAATGGCCGTTAAATGCACAATCGACTAGAAATGAAGCGTCAAGCAGCCATTATCAGCAGAACGATTCTCTTGATTACTTTGTATTTCTCTAACTCATTGAAATATAGACACTATAAATATATGATCAGCGGACGTGTGGGCATTGCATTTTTTAACGGTCTCTTGATTACCAATCGACTGCATTGGTGAAAAACAGGTAACTATTTGTTTTAAGGATAATATAGACCTGTTCTTGTTACGTTCACACCTTGATCAAGAGAATGGAGATAAGAAGAACGATACTTTTGAATAATGACATGGGCTACTCTCCACCCATAGTCTTTCACGTCAGACTGTGTGGCAAATGAGGAGAAGGTTTTAGCAGTATTTATAACATCAGCTCTTGTTATTTTCTTTGCTGGCCTAAGCGAGTATAAGGCCAAGCAAAAAAGAGGGCTAAAGAAAAAATGAAAATAGGGGTCAGATTCCTATTTTTTTAACAACTCAAAGAAAATAGGCAAACATCATGGCCTTATCAATGACTAATTTTTTTCAACGAGAAAATAAAGACCTCAAAGCCAATTTGTATAGAATTAAGACTTCGTTTAAAGGTTTTAAACAATTGGCTAAGTTGTCCAAAGAGGATAAGCAAGCCTGTATCGACGGGTATAAATTTTTCCAGAGAATGCAAGCTGGTGAAGATACCAAAACTGAGGATGAGACACAGGCAGTTGCGGATTACTACAAGGTCTTGAGCAACATGCTAACGATCTTCGACGTGGAAAAACTCTACATACCGCCCCAGTTAGATGAATCTGAGGGTTTGTATGGGAATCAGTTGTTAATTGAACAAGCTGTGCTGAAGAAGATGAACCTCAATAATCCTAAAGAGTCTCATTTATTGGATATGGGGTGCGGGAGAGGAAGAATCTCGCATTACTTCGCCACGCTGACCGGTGGCCAGGTTTCCGGTTACAACATTGATTCGAATCAGATTGAAAGCGCGATCGACTGGGCGACGGAATGTGATATGAATGATCGGCTCCACTTCAAGGTTGGCAATCATCATGATCCGCTTGATTATGAATCAGACACCTTCGATGCATGTTATTCATTCGGTGCTGTTTGGCCTTTCTTCAAGAAAGAGGAACTGGATGACCATGCAAAAGAAATGTATCGCGTATTGAAGCCTGGCGGCCGATACTCTTGTTCTGAGTATTTGTTGACCCCTGATTTTGATTGGAATAACGATGAACATGTGTCGCTTCATAAGCTTTTCTTGCCCACACTGGCGGCTACGCATTCTATGTATCCGGCCGACGTCTGCGCCGCTTTGGAAAGAGCAGGGTTCGAGATTCACCTTTCTGCGCCTTCAGAAGGTCCAGCCTGGCCGTTATGCGACCAAAAGCGTAACTTAGTCACTATGGGTCGAAAAGCCATCAAAGGGCTGGAAAAGATTCGTGTTTTGCCTACTTGGGTTGATGAGTCGCTTGATTTACTTCAAAAAGGTGGCGATGCCTGGAGAGAAGCCGAAAAAGCCAAAATTGCAGATTTAAACTGGAGGATTGTTGCGGAGAAACCTTTTGGGGAGGATTAGCAAGGCTCATTAATGGGGGAGTCGGGGTTTGAAAATGTACAGTTGTTTAATAATAAATCCCTCCGTCCCCTTTATACATCCCCTTTATACATCCCCTTTATACAAAGTTACAACAAGGCGCGCAGCGTTGGTTGAGCATGACGCCGGCTCAGCGAAAACAAGCAAAGCAACGGTATGAGCGTTTCGACAAAAACAGAAATGGTTTAGAGAATTGCCGCCCAGCAAAAAAAAAGGCCTTACGCGCGCAATGGCAGCAGATGCCGCCGGAACACAAACGACGGATTCGCGACAGTGTCATGTCACCAAACCTGACAAAGCAACAGCAATTGCGACAAAGTTGGAAAAACCTGACGCCACAACAGCGCCGTCAGTTCAAAGATCAGCTAAAGAAAGAGAGAGAACGTTAGTAAGGTGTTAGGAATCCTCGAAATTCATGATAGCGCTGAAAGATGTCAGTTTTGCCTGTCTTGATCTAGCGCAAATCAACCTTCGTTATACGGCTCAACAAGCAAGATAAAATGTAACAAATAAGACAGTGAGTATGCTCTAACTGCTCGAATTCAATATAGAAACCGCCTGTTTAGGTCGAATGTGAGCTCTAACAGGGGAGCTTGTTATACTTTCGTTATCTGATATTCTCCCGCCCCACTGCTAATAACGCCTGTTTACAAAACAGCGTTCTTATTCTGTTTGCATAAGAACGATGCCGTCGATACTGAGGCATGCCTAAGCTGGTTTTGCTTAGCATTAGCCGTTATGGATCTGTTTACGCCTGAAGCCTATTATGGCGTTAAGATAATTGGAACTATCGGAGTTGTTCATGTCGTACCGCGTTATCGCACCGTTAATTGCCTTACTCATTCTTATCTCTAACGCACAAGCCGCCACATTTGACCTGCATAAACATGGGCTGGAATTTATTGGCGACAGCCTGATTAAACATCATGAAAGTTACGAACTAGAGCAGCGTCTCATTGATTCTTCCCTCGTAATTGGCAATTCAAAGCGCTATAAATAGAGCTTATAATGAAGCCTTGTAGGGTTTTTGTTTCCAAGCATCTAGATGATATATAAACATATAT
>PIVM01000318.1 GCA_003353945.1 Gammaproteobacteria bacterium | reverse complement strand
ATCGACATCATCTTCGTCCGCGACACGTCGTTCCTGCCCCTGGCGTTCGTCACGGGCCGGGCGCCCATCTTCCCGCTGAGCCAGCCGCCCAACTGGGCATCTGATCACGGCGGCGTATTCGGCAAGCTCATTTTCAGAGAAGCGCGATGGACTCACCGTCCCAACCGAAAGTCGGGGCGACATTAGCCCATGTGCCAAACGTCGAGCCGGAAACGAAAATAACGGGGTCGCGTTTTCATTCTTGACATAATGTGAATAATGAAGACGCGACACCTCGGTTTTTATAATTTCACGGCGACAAGGCGGAATTTGAAAAAGGGGGAAAAAGGGGCCAGATCATTGGAATTGACAGAATTAAGGAAATTTGCAAAGAACCGCCTATAGCACGACCTCTGAGAATACAACATCCCAGCCCCTATTACCATGTGATGAACCGGGGCACAGCGATGAAGCATGAAAGAAGCGGAGAGGGGTTTACGCTAGGTCATGGAAAAAAATTTTCATTTTGATAGCTCAACCTGGCGCAAAATCGCACCATGAATCAGTGCATTGCCCTCACTTCCGCAAAGAATATTCGCATTTGGACACAGCTGTGTCTTGCTCAGCATTATTTGGGCGATATTTCACGGAATCTGATTTAGCTTGCTGGATGCTTATATTAACCGAAGTTGAAATGGAGCTGCAAGACGTTTGCGGACCCATAAAGGATCTAACCATGGACCGCTTAGGGTTTCACGTACAAAACGGATGAAACCTCGCACGCCCAACTCTCGTACCATTTCCACCAGACGCTCGCAATTGTGGGATAGAACATTGATCAGATGCCCCAATCGCATTAAATAGTGATAGCCCTTCATCGCATTCCAGTTATAAGCGAACATGTGTTCATACTGGTAACCATGACGTTTTTCCACCAAAAAGCCGGACTCAATACACCATCGGTGGCGTGCACCCAAATTGCAACGTTTGTGCACATTGAACTGATCCAAGGGTTTGCTGGAAATCCAAGCGTGACGTGATTGCATGGTGACAATTTCAGCAGAATCTTTGGCCACCTCCTGCCAGCTTTCTTCACAAACAACCACATGGACAATCTGCTTTTTGTTTTCGTTGGGGCCGTAATAATACTCGATACCATTGACCCACTCAAATTGCTGCTTTCGATTGCCCCAGTTCATATTAAAATGATTGTCTGTCTCAAGCCCTTTAAGTCCTTCATATTCCTGCCAGACGCTCTTAAGGCTTTTGTTTTGTAAAACCACCATGTAATCCCATTTATTTTTACGACACTGCTCCATGATGGGCCCATTGGGATACAGCCCGTCCAAAAGCACCATGATGGTAAGATGGCTAAATTCAGCCTTTAACCGTTTGGCCAATCGTTTAAATGCTTTCTGTTCACAGTCCTGTTTTTTTGTAGCGGTATCGCCTTGTGTATAACTCAAAAATTCACTCATTAAAGGAATCGTCATCCCACCGGAAAATGCCAGGCTGGCCTCCAGCACTAACACGTAATATTGCATCTGGCTGTCATCACCTTTTTTCACTTCACGCTCCAGACATTCTTCACTCCACTGAACGTTGCGAACAACTTTTTGGCTACCATCGATGGCTATGGGGTAACGATTATCAACCAAATACCGAACAAACTTCTTGGCCCGGATCAACTTTCGCACTAAGCCGATAAGTGCACTTTGAATTTCATCGACATCAATGCTGGCCAACAACCGCATCAGGGTGTCATTGTGCGGCAAATCCGACAATTCAGGAAACAGCAATTTCAAACTCTCCATGAACTGTGGACGGGTCATCTCCCGGTTGGCTTCGCGTCTGGAGGACATTTGAAACACAAACGTCAGGATACCGTATATCATCAGCAGCGTATGCTTGTATTTTATCTTTTTGGGATTTCTCGGATCCTTTATCTTCGACAGGCGTTTTAACAGCATCGGCAACTGGGCTCGAAAAACCCTAACCTGTTCAGTGGTAGCCTCCTGGCGGGCTTTCTGTTCTTCTTGCACACTGCCGTATTCACTTTTGCGATTGGGTATGGCCGCTTTAATCGGCACTTTTAACCCTTGGACTTGCTGCTTTTCGCGTAATACTTTGGCGGCCTTCTTCCTTTGCTTTCTTAGCTGCTTTATCTGTTCGCGGTTTAGCCTCCGGCTCACTTTGCTCATTTTTCCACCCTCCCTTTGAGTTGCTGTGAACACAAAAGAAAACGAAAATCCTTTGCCAGAGGCTTTACAAAAATCATCTTTGGGCTCGTACGGTAACGCTTGCCCTTGCGCACAAGACCCTCTCCGGTGGTCATCCCTAAGTATTGCCAGTTGGACGCCTTGTAACAACTGCCGGCAAAATGGCCAGGGTCAATAAATGTCTCCATCAAAACAGGACTGTATCCCCAGCGCTGCTGCCAGTCATCCTTAATACGCCTTGCAACCTGCCCCAAAATGTGACTGGCAAGATTTTTGACTCCTACCCACGGAAAAATCAAAAACCGGCTGTTATTGATCACCCAGGGCAGATTCCTCAGCCGATGCTGTTTTGCCCAACCAATCCACCGATCTCGAACCCGCAGCGCTTTGGCAGCCCCTGCAAACACAATGCAGCCCAGTAAACCCTGCTCAGATTCAACAAAATACCTCTGAAAATATCCGAAAGGCTGCTTGTATCCTAAATAATGGTAACGGCTGATGTATTCATTGCACAATCCCGTCGATTCCTTGTCGGTTACAACCTCAACCCTTACCGGTCCGATATCCTTTAGACTGCCAGTGATATCAGCGCGACGATCCGTCCGGCTTGTCAAAATAATCGGTCTTTGGGATCGATTCCGTCGATATTGCTCCTGCTTTGCCGGAAGCCGTATCAAACCCTTGCACTCCAGTTTGTCCAACAGCTTCATGCAAGCATCTAATTTGTTGCTACCAGTAACCGTCACCCATCCCAGATGCTCACAGATGGTTGCAGACAGTTCCTTACGACTCAAGCTCGGAAACAGACCAACCGTTTCTAAAATTTCATCAAGCTGTTGACGGCTAA
>PIVM01000900.1 GCA_003353945.1 Gammaproteobacteria bacterium | reverse complement strand
ATGCCGAGGACTACTCACCAAGCGGCGTAACGGTATTTGCGGCAACTTTTGGCTCTGCCAGTAGGCCAGAGTGTCATCGTTGATGCGATAGCCTTTATCCCCCGCACATAACAGCTCTAGAAAGTTAATTCGACTCTTTGAACCGGTTGATTCAAACCAGGCAAAATGGTCGTTGCCTATCTGCGTTACATAGCCATTTTTACCCTGATGGCGTGCGCCTGAATTGTCAACGGTGACATAATCTGACACCGCCAATCCGGTTTTTAATACGCAGTCCTTTTCCTGATGAAAACCCCCTTTATCTTCTGATAATAAGCGATCGATTTCACCCGCTGAGATGTCGATGCCCCATTCTCGCAATTGCTCCAACAGCAAGGGTTGCGTGACGTGGCAATGGTGATGTTGGTAAAGAATATACCCTATCAAGTGAGGGCCGTAGTGGCGCCCGCCCAATTCACCGGGTAGCTGACCGATTAATGCCTGCCCTTTTGGCGTTACCCAGCGTGCTAATCGATAACGGGTATTTTGTGTGCCAATCAACACCGTGGCATTAAACAGTGATGGCAATCCTGTCAGTATGCATATGAATGTGGTTAAAGGATTTAAACTCGAAGAGATAAGTCGCTGGGCAAAGGCGCATCTTAGTGAGGGAAGTACTGTTATCTCTGATGGTCTGGCATGTTTTAGTGCTGTAAAGGATGCTAACTGCAAACATGAAAAAATCGTGACAGGCCGGGG
>PIVM01000899.1 GCA_003353945.1 Gammaproteobacteria bacterium | reverse complement strand
TTGCTGTTAAGATATGGTCATAACCACCTTCTTCTCTCATTGGCTTTGTTGAATAGTTTGTATGACCTCCAGAACCATTCCAATCACCTTTTACTGGTTTTGGTTCATAATTTACATCTACATTAAAACCTTCTGCTATTCTTTCTAAAATATAACGAGCCATCCATAAATGGTCTCCTTCTTCAATTCCAATACAAGGTCCAACCTGAAATTCCCATTGTCCAGGTGCTACTTCCATATTTATTCCTGTAATTTTTAATCCAGCATATAATGCTGCTCTATAAAAACATTCTAATACATCACGTCCGACACAGTTTGATGCTCCGATTGAACAATAATATTGTCCTTGTGGTGCTGGAAAACCATTATCTGGAAATCCAATTGGAGTTTTTGTTCCTTTCTTCATCAAGAAGAACTCTTGTTCAATTCCATACCAAGGTTCTTCTTCTAATTTTTGATTAAAGTTTTTTACTGCATCGTGACGTTTATTTGTTGGATGTGGTAATCCACTTGGTAAATATGTGTCACATAATACCAATAAGCCATCTTTTCTAAATGGATCTTTAAATATTACTTTTGGTTTAATAATAACTTCTGATGATTCTCCAGTTGCTTGGTTTGTGGACGAACCATCATAATCCCAATCTGGTAAATCTACTACTTGATAATCTTTCTTTGGTAATGTTTTTGATTTTGCTCGTAATTCTTTATTTCCACCAACCCAGATATAAGTTAATTG
>PIVM01000898.1 GCA_003353945.1 Gammaproteobacteria bacterium | reverse complement strand
CTGTTACAATCTTGCATGGGATGTTCATCGGCCATACAACCGTTGAACCCAAGGATGCCCATTGTACCTCGACCAACTGAGATGAGGCTGCGGGCCCCCGCCTCTTTCCAGCAAACATCCATGTACACAGGAGAGCACATGGCGGCACCTCAGGCGCATTCAGATTATAGTGTGCTGATTGCATTTGGTGCCATAGGTAAGCTAAATGTTGAGGCACTGAAGATGGCTCTTGCATTTTTGTGGCGCCGACATCAAGTGTTGTGTACTGCGCTGATTCTTCAGGTACCACAATTTCCTGGCTTGTTTTATATGACGGTAACTGACATGGTACATGATTGACATCTCAGGAGGCAAAGACTGACGAGAGCAGTCTCGTTCAGATCATTCGTCCTCCTGAAGAGCCAGGTGGCACCATTCCACTGGAGGTTTGGGATTGCACTGATGGCTGGAAGAGCTCTGGTTTTGATTCAGCAGCAGATGCCATTGCTGCCATTAGAGGCTATGTTGCGGCACCGTTCGATATGGGAGTGGAAATGGTTCGGTCACTTCTTGTGAAGCTGCCTAGTGAGATTGGAGCACCAAACAAGCACTTGATGATGATTTCTATTCACCATGCCATTATCGATGGCTGGAGCGCTCGAATTATTCTTCGCGATCTTCTTACAGCATACTGTGCATATGCTGCTGGCGCTGCAGAGCCGAAAGGGTTGCCAGATCTACCTGTGGAGTATGCAGACTAT
>PIVM01000897.1 GCA_003353945.1 Gammaproteobacteria bacterium | reverse complement strand
CTGTTTTTCATCTCCACATTGGGGTTCAATCCTTTTGTAACAACTTCGCTGATAAGAGAGCTTCTTTTCTCTTTGTATAGTTCAATTTTTCGTTGGCTTTTCTCAATTAAAGAACTTATCAAGGTGGTTTTGCTATCAAGGAATGATACTATTTTTTGTTGTTCGTAGAGGGGAGGGATAAAGATCAAAATATTTGAAATTTGTTCAGTTGAGATATTAGGTTGAGCGGTTCCTTTAAGTTGTTGTTTGAATTCTTCTATAAATGAAAAGGTTCTTGCCAAATAAAATAAGAATACCTTTAGAATCTTTGATTCATTAAATCTGAAAATACTACTTCTTTGGTTTAACAATGTCTTATACTCTTCTTCATAAAAACATATTTTAATTCCAGTAGAAATTATTGAACCAGTCAGTGCGAAGACTAAGTCACCTTTATGAACTTGAAAATTTTCAAAATCCTCATAATAATTGTTTGGTAAAAACTGCAAGCAATCCCAAGAAATACCCTTATTCTGAATATTTGAAATCTTCAAAATTCTTACCTCCCCTTCACTTAAAAAGTCAGCGGAAGCAAAAGAATACCCACTAAAGAAATTTCCATTATATCTTAATTTAGATTTTTTCCAATGACTCGGAACCTCCCCAATCCATTCAACAGCTGAACCCTTATACAAATCGTACCTCCTCATTATTCTATTATTTCGCTTAGAGTGTTTTTATATTCCCTCTCCAACTCTAACA
>PIVM01000896.1 GCA_003353945.1 Gammaproteobacteria bacterium | reverse complement strand
GAAAATGCATTCCATTTCTGCCCTGCTTGCGTTCGGCAACGCATTTTCCAATAATGCATTCCACTTTGGTGAGCAATCCTGGGACAATTGATAAAAATGCATTCCATTTCAAATGCATTCCATGGGCAACAAAGAGAAAAATAGTGGAATGGAATGTGATAAGGGAATAGTGATGTCATTGTATAATAATTAAAAACAGAGTAGAAATTATCTGGCATTCAAAGCAAGGGGCTATGGTTCAGACTGATAAATATTTCAACCCTTACGGACTTACAGTGGTGCCCTGAAAGTTCAGGACCCGGGCAAGATTTTGCACCGGGCATGCACCGGGCATGCACCGGGCATGCACCGGGCATGCACCGGGCAAACGTTAGGCGGGCATGGGCCTTAATGTGCGATATTTACCTTAAGGTCACCATAGACACCTATATAGACACATTTTAATTAATTTAATAGACACGTAGATGGTGCTATTTAACTTATTAAAGTTGGTTGTTAGCAGGAACAAACATTAAAACACTCAAATTAAAACAGATTATATATAAAATAAAATAAAATCTGCAACATCAAAGAAATGGAGTTTGAGTTCAGGGGCGAAAGGTTTTTTGAAAGTAAGTTTGTTTAGAACATGCATTTTCCAATGTCCGTATAAAATACAAGTGGTCAGAGCCCTGGGTGACTGCCTAGAAGTGATTTGTTATTTTAAACCTTTCTTATTATTACAATTTAATGTACTGTTAGC
>PIVM01000317.1 GCA_003353945.1 Gammaproteobacteria bacterium | reverse complement strand
TTTATATATCATCTAGATGCTTGGAAACAAAAACCCTACAAGGCTTCATTATAAGCTCTATTTATAGCGCTTTGAATTGCCAATTACGAGGGAAGAATCAATGAGACGCTGCACTAGGGCTTGTTTTTTAAACCTCAAGGATTGTTTTTAAACCACAGGGCACCCATTAATAATGGACTCTTCTGCGGGGCGTGGATTCCAGCCCAGCTCTTTTCGTGCTTTGCTGTTATCGCTCATTGTTTCGTCCTAATCAAATTTGAGAATGTGAATTTAAACAGTTTTATCGTTGGGTATCCAGTCGCTGGGCGGGCATGATTTAACGAATGTCTACATGCAACGGGCTGTTTTATTTCGATTTTTTAATGTAAACGCCGAGGTATTGCTTAATGTAGTGATTTGGGTAAAGATTGCTCTATATAATAAGGAATGCTGATTAGGTGATGGAAATATAGCAGAACTATAAAAAATTTCTTCCGGCCTAGCTTCTATTCAGAGTGTTGTAGGATTGAAGTCTGTCTAGTGCTTGTTTTTTACTGACCGGTTTTAATTTAACGAAAGTAGACCAACTAGATGGCCAGAAATGTCTTTTTTTAAGCATCATATTCACCAATTAACATCAGGAAAAATGCGCGATCAGCTCGAAGAGTTATTTGAGTGGTGGGGCGAATTTTCCTTCCGTCATGCCTGGATCATTCTTCTATTGATGTCAGGCGTTGTAGGACTACTTGCTACGCAGGCACAGAAGATCCATCTCGATACCTCAACAGAGAGTTTTCTAAATGAAGGTCACCCGGCCAGGGTTGCCTATCAGGCGTTTCGTCATGAATTTGGTCGTGATGAAAGAATGGTTATTGGTTTGGCACCAAAAAATCTGTTCTCGCTGGAATTTCTCAATACGTTGAAGCAAATACACGATGAGCTGGAAAATGCGCCTCATGTGCGGGAAGTTTCCAGCCTGATCACCGCACGGCAGACCATGGGTGACGGGGATCAGCTGCTTGTCGGTGAACTGCTGGAGGAGTGGCCGGAAACTGACGAGCAGGTGCAGCAGTTACGGCAGAAGATTATGAACAACCCGCTCTACCGAGGCATGCTGATTTCTGAGGATGGTACCAAAACAACGATTGCAATCACGACTGAAACCTACTCGTCACAGACGACAGCAGAAGAAGACGTGCTCAGTGGATTTGATGACACATCGGATTTTGAGAGTCAGAAAACGAATACCGATTCGGCAGCTCAGCCCTTCTTAACCGGGGAGGAAAATTCAGAATTTGTTGAGGCTGTTGAAGATATTATTCGGCGTTACCGAGGACCTGATCTGGACATGCATTTTGCAGGCACCCCACCCATGACACATCGGATTATGGTGGCGATGTCAGCGGATATGGTCAAATTTACTGCGCTATCTATTCTCTGTATTGCGGTCTTGCTAGGAGTGTTATTTCGTCGTGTCTCCACAATTATTTTACCGCTGGCCGTGGCGCTGCTCTCTCTGGTTGCGACCTTGGGGCTTATGGCGCTATTAAAAATACCGTTGTCACCGCTCGGTCAAAGTATGCCCTCGTTTCTCCTAGCGGTTGGTGTCAGTAACGCTATTCACCTGCTTGTTATCTTCTTTCAAGGTGTGCAAAAAGACATGGATAAGAGAGAGGCTCTGTGCTATGCGCTGGGTCATTCTGGCCTGCCCATTGTGATGACAGGTCTGACAACAGCGGCTGGCATCATGTCTTTTACCAGTGCTGAAATATCGCCTGTTGTGGATTTTGGTCTTATCACAACGATTGGCGTACTCAATGCCTTGATCTTTTCACTGGTCATGTTGCCGGCCTTGATTGCTGTCTTCCCGATTAAGCTCCATACCAATAGTGAAAAGCGTGGAAAAAAACAGGATTGGAGTAACAAAATTCTGCTGTGGTGCGGTGAATTTTCGACTGGGCATGCGGGCAAAGTGGTACTGGTTTATGCCCTGATAATTATCGCGGCGTTGGTTTCTGCCAGCAATATTCGTTTTTCTCACGACCCGGTACGCTGGTTTAAAAGTGACGATTTGATGCGCGTGGGTACCGAATATATTGATCAACATTTCTCTGGTGCCATGTATCTTGAGGTGATCGTAGATACGCAAAAAGAAGATGGTATCAAGGACCCGGAATTTCTTAACCGTGTCGAGCAAATGCATCAGATTGCCGAGGACCTTTATGTTGGTGATGTGCATGCAACAAAAATATTTTCCATTGTCGATATCAATAAGGAAATCCATAAGGCACTTAACGAAAATGACCAGGCATATTACGTAATCCCACAGGACAAGGCGCTGATTTCTCAAGAGTTACTCTTGTTTGAAAACAGTGGTGCAGACGATCTTGAGGATTTTACCGATTCCCAGTTCAGTAAAGCCCGCTTTACAATGATTATACCGGCATTCGATGCCATGCTGTATAAGCCCTATCTCGATACAATTAAGGCGCGTTTTGATGAGATAATGGCAGGCAAAGCAACAGTGACCTATGCAGGCATTATGACCATGATGGCGGGAACGTTTGCTGCATTAGTCGAGAGCTTGGCAAAGACCTACCTGCTGGCATTTATGATTATTACACCGCTGATGATGTTGTTGATCGGCAGTGTTCGCGTGGGTCTTATCAGCATGATTCCCAATCTGACGCCTATCATTATTACGTTGGGCGTGATGGGTTGGTTCGGTTTTCCAATGGATGCGTTTACACTGTTGACGGGCAGTATTGCGCTTGGGCTTGCGGTGGATGACACCATTCATTTTATGCATAACTTTCGTCGATATTATCAGCAGTGTGGCGATACCAAAGAAGCGGTAAGAAAAACACTGTCGACAACTGGCCAGGCACTTTTTATTACTTCTGCGGTGCTTGCATCGGGCTTTTTTGTTTATATGCATGCCTCAATGATTAATCTGGTTAACTTTGGCATTTTGACCGGCTTCACCATTATTATGGCATTGTTGGCGGATATTCTTTTAGCGCCTGCGTTGATGGTAGTGCTCGAACGTTTTATGAAGACAACGTATCGGGTGTCGGATGTTGCTTATTCG
>PIVM01000895.1 GCA_003353945.1 Gammaproteobacteria bacterium | reverse complement strand
AAGTGTTCATCCCCTGATTCACAGCATCCACGGATTCCACCTGCCTTTGGGCTCTTACCTTCTGTACCAAGGGATGAAATAACTGACAATTTCCGTTGATCATATGACATTCTCTTCAGTAAGTGTTCATCCCCTGATTCACAGCATCCACCTGCCTTTGGGCTCTTACCTTCTGTACCAAGGGATGAAATAACTGACAATTTCCGTTGATCATATGATATTCTCTTCAGCACAGAAGAGAGGATTTTATCCTTCTCAACCCCTTTAACCTGACGTTGGAAGGCTGTAAGAGATGGCATGTCTTCTGTTCCATTCTCCATCAGGGGCCGACACACGCATTGGTTAGAATCATTAGATGGTAGCAGAGGCAAATTTGAAAACGTCTTCCGCCTATTACCATCGCAGTTCTGACTGTTGCACATACAAGGCCTTAGCGGTGCAGTTACATCACAGGATAATCGTCGATTAAATGGCCTGTCCGCCAGATTTTGTGCCAACTGCCTCATTTTGAACACATCTCGTTCATTATCTACCTCAGCAGCTCTAGCTTCAATTTTTGGTGACGATGAATCCCGTTTCACTGGGGTCTCCTCAGTTTCAGACTCAGTGGAGCATGATGCACGTAAGTGTTCATCCCCTGATTCACAGCATCCACGGATTCCACCTGCCTTTGGGCTCTTACCTTCTGTACCAAGGGATGAAATAACTGACAATTTCCGTTGATCATATGACATTCTCTTCAG
>PIVM01000316.1 GCA_003353945.1 Gammaproteobacteria bacterium | reverse complement strand
TGAAAAAGAAAGCCTTCCGGTTATCGTTTTAACATCTGATCAGTGGGATCCCAAGAATATCACTTTGTCCAAAGTCTCTCGCACCGTTGAGGAGAATGAAATGCGAACTATTAGCTCGTTAACATCTGGTTTGAGTAAAAAGGATCGTGAGGCTATTAGATCTGCCGACAGCCATTACAGAAACAAAGAATTACAATACTTTTGTGACCGCATGATTGCCAGCGTGAACGTGGCGACTTCTACTCGGGATGACGTTGATATGAGACATCAGGCTGAGAGAAAACTTGGTAAGGTTCGGTCGAATGACCGCCATTCCCGTGTAAATGCTGAGAATTTGGCCAGAATGTGGAATGTTGGCCTCGATTCTGCCAAGCGTACACTTCAGGTGACGCAGCAGACGGGGACTAGGTCCGCAACAGGTCCATTACATCGAATGTTGAGAGTCGACCATCTTGATCTTCATCGCCCTCGGTTGAAGGGTGTTTGGTTTGTCGATACCCTTATTGCTGGTATCAAGTCGATTACGCAGAAAACAGTTGCAAATGTATTCACGCAGGGTAAGTATGTGGCTGTATATCCTATGTTAACAAAAGCCGAAGCAGGAAATTCTATCATTGATTTTACAGATGACGTCGGAATTCCACAGGTCTTGATGACAGATCTTGCAAGTGAGTTTGCTGGTCAGCATACAGAGTTTGTCAAACATTGCCGTCGAATGAGAATCCAACTTAATCATAAAGAGAAAGGGCGGTACAATCAGAATCATGCCGCCGAGCGAGAAATCGGATTTTTATCAGAGCGATGGAGACGTCGCATGTCAAAGAAAAATGTGCCCAGAAGACTTTGGGACTTCGGTCTCGTCTATGAAGCTGAGATTCTTAGCAGATTATCACGTGGGCGCGATGGTAGAACCGGTTATGAGGAGGTATTTGGACAAACCCCTAACATTGCAGAGTATGTCGATTTCGAGTTTTATGATTTGGTTTGGTGGCATGACCGTGGTGACAAGAATAGTTCCACTGAGGATCCCAAGCGGTTAGCGAGGTGGCTTGGTATTTCTCATCGCATTGGAAGCGATATGTGTTATTGGCTTATTACCGACAGTGGACAGATTATTTCCAAGTCCTCTATTCAACATGTTATCAAAGATGATTTCCTCAATCCTAACGTCAAAGAAACAATCGAAAAGTTCAACAAGAAGCTTGCTGAGAGGCTGAATGATAGCAACCACCGTGTCGAATTGCCGGATGGTGCTGAGAAATACAAATTACCTGATATTCCTTTGCCAGATGATCTTGAATACAAGCGCGACGAGCGCAACATCCCTAGTGATACTGAATATGGAGACATGCTTGTTGATGAGCGACCTGAAGATGACGAGGAGGAAATGATCGATAAGTATTTGAACATGGAATTGACAATGGACACTGGTACTAATACTCCGCGCGGAGCTCGGGTGGTCAAAAGGGCCCGCACGGAGGATGGCAAGGCTATTGGGACCGCTCATTCTAACCCTATGCTTGATACTCGTGCTTATGAGATTGAATTTACAGATGGTACTCGTGACAAGATTACCGCCAACATCATTGCCGAAAACATGTATGCTCAGGTCGATGACCATGGTAAATCATTTCTATTGCTGGATGAGATCCAAGATCATAAAAAGGACGATACTGCTCTTACTGAGGAAAATGCTTACATCTATCGGGGACACAACAAAAACCGAAAACCAACAACCAAAGGCTGGCAGTTGCTAGTCGCATGGAAGGATGGTTCGAGCTCGTGGGTAAAGCTCAAAGATATCAAAGATTCTAATCCAGTTGAAGTTGCCGAATATGCCGTTGCTAATCGCATTCAGGATGAACCTGCTTTTGCTTGGTGGGTGAAATCAGTTTTGAGACGCCGAAATCGAATTATTTCCAAGGTGAAAAGTAAATATTGGCGTACGACGCACAAATATGGTATCAAGGTTCCGAAATCGGTTAAAGAGGCTTTGCAACTAGATCAAATCAATGGCAATACAATGTGGCAAGATGCAATTAACAAAGAAATGTCAAAGGCTAAGATCTCGTGGGAAATCCAAGATGGCATCGACCCCGCCGAAGCTCGCAAGGGCAAGGTTGGGAAATTGATTGGTTACCAGGAAATTCGAAACAATATTATTTTTGATGTCAAAATGGATTTTACCAGAAAGGCCAGGTATTGTGCAGGTGGTCACACCACCGATGCCCCCGATGGCATTACTTATTCCAGTGTCGTTTCAAGAGACAGCGTGCGTATTGGTTTTCTAGCAGCCGCCCTGCATGGAGTCGACGTTTTGGCGATCGATCTCGAAAATGCATATCTCAACGCTCCATGTGCCGAAAAGATTTGGTTTGAAGGCACCGAAGAGTGTGGAGAGGCGAATGGTAAAGTATGCATCCTCGTTCGCAGCCTTTACGGTTTGAAGAGCTCGGGGTTCTCTTGGAGGGAGGCCCTGGCAGAGGTGCTACGGTCTCCTACGATGCAATTTGAGTCGACCCAAGCCGATCCCAACGTTTGGATCCGAAAATCTAGGAGGCCCGAGGACAATTATGAGTATTATGAGATGTTATTGGTTTATGTTGATGACGTGCTTATTGTTTCTCACCAACCTGATTCTATTGCCGATGAGATTGACAACCATTACAAGATCAAGCCAGACAGCCGAAAGGCGCCCGACATCTATTTAGGTGCCGACGTTGCCAAGGTTCAGACGGCCGGTGGCCATGAAGTGTGGAGCACCAGCTCCAAGTCTTATGTTCAGAATGCAGTCAAGGTTGTCGAGAATTTGTTGGTCGAAGATGGCAAGGGTATGCAGCTTCGAAGCCCCGCCAAGGCCAAGAACCCGATCCCAAGTAACTATCGTCCAGAAGTCGACGTTTCACCCGAGCTTGAGCCCGATCTTATCTCTCGATATTTGCAGCTTATTGGTGTGTTGAGATGGGCTATCGAGCTTGGACGTTTGGATATTTTCATTGAAGTATCATTGTTATCGCAATATCAGGCAAATCCCAGAGTCGGTCATTTGGATGCTCTCTATCACATCTTCGC
>PIVM01000894.1 GCA_003353945.1 Gammaproteobacteria bacterium | reverse complement strand
CCTGATTTGGGCGTTCTATGACTAGATTTCGCAGCAAATAGGGGTAAATCCGATGCCCTTGCCCCTTCTTCGAAGTCTGGGGCTTGGGGTAAATGGCCTGTAAACCCATTTTCTGCAGCAAGCGGCTCACTCGCTTATGATTGACTTCATAGCCTTGCCGTTGCAGCCAAACTGTCATTCGTCGCCTACCATAGAAGGGGGTACGCAGGTATTGCTCATCCATCAAACGCATCAACGTTAGATTCAATACGCTCTCTGCTGCCGCTTCATAGTACAGGCTGGAACGATTCAGTCCGATCAGTTCGCATTGCCGTCGCACACTGATCTCACCATGCCCTGGTTCAATCAGTTGCAGTTTCTCCTCAGTCGAATTGGGTAGCTTTTTTTTTAAGCCACTCCAGTTCCATCTTCAGGCGGCCTATCTGTTCATATAATTCTGCTTCCTCCTCTTCTTGTTTTCGCTGCGCTTTGTTTCCTCCTCGCTCGAATAGGCCTGGCCCTTGCTCTTGTAGTTGTTTCTTCCAGACACTGATTTGGTTGGGGTGTATGCTGTACTCTTGGGCCAGTTCACTCGTCGTTTTTAGACCTTTGTTTGCTTCCAGCGCCACTCGATACTTGAATGCTGCGCTGTGCTGCCGGCGTTTCTGACTCATTGTTCTTGACCTCCAGGTCGGTGATACGGGATGTTTACTCACCTCATTTTATCACCTTAACCTGTGGTCTAGTTTATGGGGTCCATTATAA
>PIVM01000893.1 GCA_003353945.1 Gammaproteobacteria bacterium | reverse complement strand
GAGCATATGTGCCACTTGACCCAAGCTATCCTGCTGCTCGAGTTAAGCTGATAATGGAGGACGCAGAGTTTAAGGCACTGCTGGTTAAAGATGAGGGTGTTTTAGCAAAACATAGAAATATTGTGAAATGCCCTGTGCTGAGCGTGACGAATATCCTCAATGATGTACTTGCTTCAGAACAAAATGCCATGAACTGGTGTCCCCCTACTCCCAATACCTCTTGCTACATCATTTACACCTCGGGCACGACAGGAAAGCCCAAGGGAGTGGTACTGGAACATGCTAACCTCACATCTTTTATTCAGACCAGAGCATTTTGTGTGTACAAGGGCCTGGGTCCAGGGAGCCGGTTCTTGAACTCTAGCCCCATTGCTTTTGATATGAGCGCAAATGTTCAAATGTGCACCCTCTCGGTGGGTGCTACTTTGGTGCTTGCTCCAAAGTGTTCATTGCTAGATGAACTGGAGCTAATCATCAACACAGTAAAGGTAAGCTGACAGGGTTGTTATTCAAGGAATAGTGCATGTGTACTGGAATGCATACCTTCATTTGACATGTCTTTTCCTTACAGATCTCTCACCTCTGCATGACACCATCAATCTTTGAACTCATTGTTATATGTGACCTTCCATCACTCGTGTGTATTACTCTTGCTGGAGAACATGTGCTGCAGCACCAGTTGGAAATGTGGCGGGACAAGACCCACTTTGTGATTGGGTACGGCCCCACAGAGACAGATATGTG
>PIVM01000892.1 GCA_003353945.1 Gammaproteobacteria bacterium | reverse complement strand
GGTTTTGACTTGAGGTCAAAGGTCAAGGTCACAGAGGTCAAATAGTGAAAATCACTCTTTGGCCCTTTTGACCACTTTCAAGTCTATGGGTTTCAATGAAAATCACGCTGGCTGACCTATTGGCATGCTGGCGGTGCAAAACGCGGGTACCAATACTCGGCGTGTCTGGACGCGCGTACTAGCGAGGAAAATGGCGGACACTCATCATTCCGAGTAAATGTTGCCGGCTTTCAGCGTTATTTTTGTCGAGAGGAATTAAGGGTAAGAAAAACGAAATCCCCCAAAGTACGAATCATATTCCCACCCACGTGCACGCATAGTTTGGATAGATATGGACGAATGGTTTTCTCTCTGTCGATGAAACAGTTCAGCAATTTACCACCAGCGGCATGGTCCGCGATTTCCAATGTTGAAACCGCCGTGTATAAAATGGATCTGGCGCTCCAATTTACCGCACACGTTTATCCTTGGTATCAAGAATCAGTCATAAATCCCCACAGTTCCTAAAAATCGGTAAACCATGAAGATTATTGGTGTAGATTTCTCTACTGAGGTGATCGTTCGCGGTCCCGCATGCTGGCGAACTTGATGTGCAAGCCTCGCATACTGGCGTGGTCTCGCATACTGCATGTACGGCAGGATCGATTCACAGCCCGGGGATTCACAGCTTGCAAGCAAGCAAGGTCCCAAGCAAAAACCAATTGTTACTGCATGTCTAAGCCTTACTCTGTCCTAGGAGGGTGA
>PIVM01000891.1 GCA_003353945.1 Gammaproteobacteria bacterium | reverse complement strand
CAGTTTCATAGTTTGCCTCTTGAATGTCCCAGTAATTAGCCAACTGTTTATGTCTCATTATAGCTGAACGCTCTTTTTGATTTTGTTGTTGTTTTTTTGGTTTTGTTTAGCCACGCAATACCGTCACCTTATTAGATGGTTTTCAGGAAAGCGTGCATACTTACCCATGTTATCTAAGTGCAGGAGATAACACTTCTTTCTGTATAGCTCACAAACTCATCTTCCTATGAAGCAAAGTGAAACTCATCTTCCTATGAAGCACAGTGTTCAAACGATCTGTCGGTTAGTACATATGCCAAAGGACCCACCCACCCAGGAACTGGTTTGGCCTTTCCCAAAGGTTGCGGTTTCCCGGCCGCCCATTGAAAGAAAGCCCATCGACCTTCACATTTTGACCAGGGCTTATGGGTGTACCATCCCATGCTCTGAAATCAGGATGTTCCAGCCTAACCAACCCACCCTCGGAATCTCCCCAATGCCAGAGCTTATGGGCCTTTTCCTGTCCCATGCACTGAAACATTGTGAAGTGTCCACTGTTGGTGGCAACAAAATCTTGTATCTATTCTGCAACGAATGATTCATTTCGGGGTTCCCAGACCTGTAGCCCGAGAACAACTTTCTTGTATCGGCGCTTGAAAGAATTAACTGAGGGTGCTTCTTTGACTTCTGTGGGCAAGCTGTTCCAGATTTGTGGTCCTTGGGTTGTAAATGCTCTATCAGCTTGTTTCAGCTCAGTTGCAGGAAC
>PIVM01000890.1 GCA_003353945.1 Gammaproteobacteria bacterium | reverse complement strand
GCATAAGCTAGAACTGTGGCGGTAGTTGTACCGTCTCCAGCTTCTCTTACTGTTTTACGAGCTGCTTCTTTTAAAAGCGTAGCTCCCATATTTTCTACTGGGTCTAGTAATACTATTGTATCAGCAACTGTTACGCCATCTTTAGTTATTAACGGGTTACCTGAACCATCTTCTAGTAGTACACATTTACCGCTAGCGCCTAGTGTGGAGCTAACGGCTTTTGTGAGTTTGTTTATTCCTTCAAACACTTTATCTTGAGCTTCTTGCCCAAAAGAAAGATTCTTGACTATTAAGTCTGACATATTTAATTTAATTTAATTTGATTGATTGTAGTAGTGTATCAGAGCTAGTATTATACCAATAAAAGCTACGTATTCAATAGTCTGAACGATGTCTAGCATTATTCAAAGGTTTTAACGACTTTTGGACCATCTAAGAAAGCAGTTTTTCTTTTGTAATGCTCAACTGAAGAATCTATTGCTTTTTCAGCACCTTCAATTGTTTCTCTTCTGGTAACGTCGTGCCAAGTGTCTTTTTCTTTAACATCTTGGTATTCGGTTTGGTAGAATCCATTTGCTAATTGCACTATCCTCCAGTTAGACTTTTCAGATAAATGTTTCCATAGCTCTATGGTTTCTTGGGTTACTTGTGGTTGACTATTCCACGATTGAGTCTGGTAAAAAAACGTCATTGGTTTTGGTTTTATTGGTTGGTTTACACTTTTGGTTTAATCATAGCTAGTAAACC
>PIVM01000889.1 GCA_003353945.1 Gammaproteobacteria bacterium | reverse complement strand
CCTTCCTAATAGTTCTGCTTCTAAGGAGAAATTTGTACAGAGCCATCCAGCCCCATAATTATTATGGAGATCTTCCAAATTAATAAATTTTGCAGCGTACTCTTTTGCTTTAGAAGGATTCAATTCCCAAATATTTGGGGCAGATATTTCTTTATTTATTTTCTTCCTCATTATTTCTTGATCTCCCAAATCTCCAAAAGTTCCATCCCAATTCAAATCTTGCCAATAGTTATAATTTGTAACAGTAGTAGAAACACCGTCAGAGATCATCTTGTCCAAATCTGCTTGAGTAGTAATATAATCCCCTCCATTAGGATCAACGCCATCTCCGTATCTTTTCATTTTCATAGGCCCTTCAGGATGATTCCAATTAACACGAGGATTATATGGGTAGAAAGGATTATCTTTATTAGTAGGCAACTCAGTTGTGGTTTTCAAATTAAAACTATATTGTCCACTTTTATATTCCGAAGCCCTTTCCCAAGAGATTGTTTTACCTTCTTTAAGGCCCTTCTTCTCTTCTTGCACTTCTATCTTATTTGAATTATCTTCAAGAATTAAATTCATACTTGAACCAATAGAAGGCCCAATAACCGACCCTGCCAAAAGGCCATATTTGATAAAAGGCCCTTTTCTAAGAGCAAAAGGTTTCTTTTTGAATAATTTTTTCGCTTTAGATGCAACTCCATAAGCGATATTCTCTAAATTTGATTTCTTCTTCTTCATTTTCGTTACTTTCCTAAAGGG
>PIVM01000888.1 GCA_003353945.1 Gammaproteobacteria bacterium | reverse complement strand
GCCGGCTGGTGGTGAGTCACTCTTCTGACTCCTGACGTGCGGACGTTTTCCGCGCTCGCGGTCTTGAATGTCCCTCTCCGACATCACTTGTTTAAAGGATTTTATTTCCTGCTGCTCCTGCTTGCCCTGGAAGGAGACGTTGACGTTCGTCTTCGTTCGAGCGTCCTCGCTGCTAGAGGTGGGGGCCTGGTCACTGGTCCTCCTCGCCTTCCTACGGTCAATCTCTCCTCGGAGATCCTCACTCCCCTCGGGCTGTGGAGGTCTGGGCGGCTCGGGAGCTCTGCCTGCTGTGATGAGCATCGACTCCTCGGTCTCATAGATCACTCCTCTCACCTCCTCGGTGACTATGGCAGGGATCCCGGTGACATGGGCTGCAGCCGCCACAGCCTCAGCAGCGGCTTCAGAGGCCAGGGACGGGAGACTCTCCTCACTCACCTGGGTGGCTATCATCCTCTGCTCAGGGGCTGTAAAGGGGCCCCTGAGGGTTGTTTTAAAAACAGTGGGAGCGGCCGGTTCCGACTCCCATTCCTCCATATCGGTCGTCTCCGAACTCCCTCTAGTGATTGGAACATAGGGGGCCTCCAGCTCAGCCTCCTCCTCGGTCACTGCTCTCGACACCTTTTCCATGGCGTCCGGTCCGAGCGTCTTCTCCACCATCCCCAGCACCAGATGTTTTCCCTTCTGTACGGAAGCTCGTCTCCGCTTGGAAGCTGTTGACGGCTTTCCGGTGGGGGCGGTCATCGCAGCC
>PIVM01000315.1 GCA_003353945.1 Gammaproteobacteria bacterium | reverse complement strand
GGACGGCCCCGGCCGCTATGCACACCGCGGCTCGGACCGTTAAAGCCCCTCCGGCCACCACGCCGCGCGTGATAGCTGGTCCTCCCGTGATCGTCGTCCG
Source organism: Gammaproteobacteria bacterium (assembly GCA_003353945.1). Taxonomy (GTDB): domain Bacteria; phylum Pseudomonadota; class Gammaproteobacteria; order Pseudomonadales; family PIVM01; genus PIVM01. The sequence continues at coordinate 2,993 of PIVM01000315.1, read as the reverse complement.
TTCGTCGAAAGCGTTGTCCGTTGTCGACCTGTCCAGTTTTCCCGTTAACTGAACAGGTTAGGCGTTTAACGATGCCGGTCCATTTCTCCTGTAGTTGTTGTTGGCTCTGCCCCTGTCCCTACGCCAATCCGTCCGGGTGCGATCAGCACGATACACCCCTCTGTTGTTGGCGTAGTCTTTCTTCCATTCTGGACAATTTGCGATTAGGTGGCCTTCACCATCGCATTTCCAACAACGCACCTGTCGTCGGCCTCGTGGGGGGTCCGATCCACGACCCCTCGTCGCTCCTCCCCGGCCCCTATTCGCAGTCGCCGGTCGCTGGTTTCGCCAACTGTCGCGATCCTGTTCGGTTTTCACCTCTTTCAGCTGTGCTTTGACAGGCTGCAGGGCCTTGTTGATCTGGTCGGATACCACGTTCACTTGGTGTCGTTCTGACCGGGTCCCCTGGGATCCCTGAAGGGCCTCCGTAGTTACCGCCAAATCCACCGCCTCCCTGAATGTTCGCGGGCTGTGAAGAGCGATTGCTGATCGTATCGCCGGCCGCAACCCTTGAATAAAGGCAAATGTCAGCTGTTCCTGGTCCGCTCCGGCCAAAGCAGGGTGACTGTAGATCCTGTCCCCATAACTTTCCGCCGATTCAGAGGGGCCCTGCCGTTCATTGTACAGCGTGGCCTTCTCCAAATAACCAGGTTTATACCTGTCACGTAGGCATGCGGTAGCTTCTTGCCAGCTGTCCACTTCGCCCGTCGACAGTTTGCCAAACAGAAAATCATGCGCTTCGCCTTGCAACGCCGCCAGTAGATTCGCCACCCAACGTGATTTCACCACGCTGTACAGGACCATCCGACCCTCAAACAGGCGTATAAAGCGCTCATATGACTCGGACCTCCTACCACCGAAACGCGGCAAATCCTGTAAGCGAATGGCCGTCACCGTCCGGTTGCGCGAACCCTCGTCCGTTGGCCCGTCATCGTCACCCGAATCCAGCGCTGCGCTCAGCCGATCCAGTCCTGATGCTCCCGGTCGTGACGGGGACGAGCGCTGCTTTCGACCAGACCGGTCGGGCATCGCTCCACCGTCCCGCGCCCGCACGTCGGCCATAAACTGCGCCCAGGAATCCGTCGGCTTCCGCGCTGGTGATGGTCGTCCCGGCGTCATGTCATCTCTCGCCCGATCCAGTTTCAATTCTAGATCGGACAGAAACTTTCCCGTCAGGGTGGACGTCGTATCGTCCCTCGGGCCCGTTTCCAAGCCCGAATCACTCCTTCTGGGGTTGGGCGCGCCTATCGGCGTCGATGTCCGGTAATCGCTGTACGAACCGCCGCCCGTTGCCATGTTGAAATTGGATTTTACTCACGGGACTTGTCACCGTACGTTTTGCGCCGTGGATATAACAAATGTCTGCGCACTGCTCCGGTAATCCACTCGATGCGATGGTACTTTGGAAAAAAATACCGGGTTCTTCACTATGCTTGGTTCGACTCGCTGGCTGTCCAACGGTTTCTCCTCGGGGATTGCTATCGTTCAATGGTACAGACTTACACCGAATGGTTAACCGGTCAATGATGCCAAACACTGTATTCACTTGTACAACAACGTCCGTGTTTTATTCCCGTCCGTTACACTTCTTCGACACTACTCACGGTGGAACGGTACAACTTAATGTCTCACGGTTATGCTCAATAATACAACGTCTTACTTCACCTTACAACGTATTACAACACAGCTCTCGTCTGTGTGTACGTATATATGGGCCTGTTCACAGTAGTGGGTCAAACGGGAGGGGTCTGATAAACTCCCCTGTAGGTAAAAAAATAAAAGACATTTTAAATATTGAATTGGTTTCAGATGAAGGGGTTTAGGTAAGGAGATAGCATGCATAAATTCAGAAAAAAATATTGCTGTTTAAAAAAATTATGATTATTTATATTTAAAAAAATAGCCCTTTTTGGCCTGTAAAAGTGTGACATTTTATGACACTCCAAGTTCCATCACTATTTTACCTCTAAACATTGGTCAGATCCCCAAAGTTTTGTTATTATGAAGAACTTCATATGTTAAAAAATAATTACAACATAAATTAGGTTTGAAATTTTCCCATTATATATAAATATTTAATTAAATTAAACTCCCGTGACGAACGTGATGCATCCGGTCAACATTTTTTCGGAAATAAAGAGGCAATCATCACTAAATCAATCGATGTGTATGGAGCTCATAAACAGTAATCAAAAATGTTATATCTACCTCAATCTACTAATGGAAGTAAATGGCAAGATTCTCTCATCGTATTCATAATTATCAACAAGGAAAATATATTTCGTAATTCCGGTCAACAAAATGCCGTCACGTGCGTCCATTTTGATGTGCTATTAAAAATTATTTACATGCGTCCCCAAGCCAAAACATCGGGTACGGTGACTTCGTTACATCGGGTACGGGTTCAAGGCCACACAGTTCGAAAACGAAACGACCATACACCGTTAGCCCAAGTGAGGTCCCGCCGGTCAAGAGTGGCTGGGTGATTCCGCATGAACCCGAGGCCCCGCAGTCAATGAAAATCAAGCTCTTGTACGGGGTTCGGAACCAGCTTCGGCTCACCATGTCACGCTCGCTGCTATTGGTTGAAACGTCACTGTGACGATCGCGACGTTTCGGGCATGTTTCATAGCAACCTCACGTTGCTCGTTTCAACAGTCCGACGCGATTGATGACGTTACCCGGCGCGTGAAAAGGGAGATCATTCGGAACCTCAGTTCAGGCTCAGACCGGCGGGAGCTCACTTGGGCTAACGGTGTATGGGGAAAGCCGAATCCTGAATTGAATTTTCGGTCGTGCTATCGCACGACCCGGCCCTGCGGGCCGGAAAAGAAAATTCAAAAAAAGTGACGTAATGAAAGTAGTTTTATTGCTGATACCCTTCTGCGCGACACGCACGTTACCCATCGATTGTTTGACGACGTTGCCAGGACCACGTTTTCGACGCGAATGTA
>PIVM01000026.1 GCA_003353945.1 Gammaproteobacteria bacterium | reverse complement strand
TGTGATATAGATCCTCTGGCACGCCAGGCTGTAGCGGCCAATGCCACGCTGAATAGGGTGGATGTGAACGTGTTCGCTGACTGGTCAAGCATTAGTGAAACACTGGATGTGATTATAGTAGCCGATGTTTTATACGATCGGGAAAATTTACCTTTATTGGATCAGTTTATAAGCAGGGCGCCTGAAGTACTGGTGGCAGATTCAAGGGTGAAGGATTTTAATGTGCTGCCTTATCACCAGATTGCACAGATGAAAAGCAGTACATTACCCGATTTGGATGAATTTGATGAATTTCGTCAAGTTCGGCTTTATCATGGGCTTGCACACACCGGCCGACTCGGATTGTCATAGCAATCGGTACTACGCTGATAAATGATTAAGATTATCTGGATCTCTTGTCAGTCCGCGTGCATTGAGTTCATCTTTGAGGCGTGTGAGTATGTGGAATTAGGTTACAGTGAATAAGCAAACATCGTAATGGAGGTGGATTATGTCGGAACATCGTGTCACTGTTCGTTGGGAAAAAGGCACAGAAGAGTTTGATTACGATTCCTATCATCGAGATCATGATTGGGAATTTGAGAACGGAGTAACGTTAAAGGCATCATCCACACCGGATTTTCTTGGTAACGTAGAGTGTGTGGATCCTGAAGAAGCTTTTCTAGCCTCTTTGTCGAGCTGCCATATGCTGACGTTTCTAGCGATTTGCGCTAAAAAGTGCTTGATAGTAACCCACTATGAAGACAGCGCGGTCGGCTATCTGGAGAAAAATGAGCATGGAAAAATGGCAGTTACGCGTGCAATGTTGCAGCCTGTAATCGTGTTTGAGGGCGAGCACCCAGATGCAGGTGCGTTGCAAACATTACACAGAAAGGCGCATGAGAACTGCTTTATAGCTAACTCGGTTACAACCCGAGTGACTGTTCAATAAGGTTTACGACTATCCAATAAGATTTAACAGAAGACAATTATTTGAGGACTCCTTGATGACAACTGAGAATTACGACGCCATTGTTATTGGTGCCGGTTTTGGCGGTAGTGCCTGTGCCGGATTATTGGCTCATAAGGGGCTAAAGGTTCTGCTGGTGGAAAAAAATAATGTGGCTGGTGGCAAAGCGATGAGCCTTTCTAAAAACGGACATCAGTATTCACCTTGGCCGGTGATGGGGGCACCAGTGGAAAGCAATTGGTGCCAGAAACTTTTGGATGATCTGGAGGTGGCTGATCTCGCGACCCTGGTGGCATCAGAAGCCGGTAGTTATTACAAGACACCAGAGGGTTCCTATGAGCCAATGCCCGCAATGGAAGGTGATGGTGTTGATCCCAGCATTCTGTTTGATTGGTTGGGAGTTGAAGAAGCAGACAGGGAAGGTGCCCTGGAATTTTTTATGAACCTAACGCTGATGGCACCTGAACAAATCAAGGAACATGAAGGGAAAGATTTTGATAGTTGGATCAAAGAGGCCAATTTACCCCGTTCATTATATGCGTTTATTATCAGCTTATGTCTTGATGGAATGTTTATGGTACCGGTGGATCAATTGGATGCATCCGAAGCAATTCGCAGCCTGCAGGATATTTTTCTGCGAGGCGGAGGGCTGTTTTGTCTGGGTGGCTATGGAAAGTTGGCCGATGCTTGTCTTGAGGCAGTGAAACGCCACGGAGGTACTGTGCGTATGGGTACGCGAACAGATTCAGTGCTGATAGAAGAGGGGCAGGTGAAAGGCATAAAGACAAGTGATGGAGATACATTTTTATCTTCGGTGGTAATCAGTAACGCTGGAATTCAGCCTACGGTGTTGAAATTGGCTGACGAAGCGCATTTTCCAGCCGATTATGTCGCCAAGGTTAAGAATCTTGTGCCGTCACAATCTTTGTTAGGCTACCGCTATTTCCTCAGCAAACCTGTTACTGAGAATGGATTTGGCGTTGTGTTCTCTCAAACAAGCCCCTGGAACACAGAGCGTTTGGAAGCTGCCCACAAGGGCGAGGGATCTCGCGAAGGTGTGCTTTATTTTGAAGTGCCGGTAAATTACGACCCTGAAGCAGCACCGGCAGGCAAGCAGATGATCCTCACCGGATCGTTTTGCCCTCCTGATCCAAATATGAGCAAAGAGGACATTAAAGCCTGGGCGGATGCTGGCGAAGAGATCTTTTTTGGTCTATTCCCAGATGCTCAGGATCTGGTGGAAGAAAAGGAGCTGTACACCACAAAGAGTGTATCCAATGCCACCCGTGACGCCACGGTTCCCGGTGCAGGGGGGGAAACCATTGGATTAGCGCAAATTGTTGGTCAGTGTGGAGACTCAAAACCGGCTATTCATACGCCAGTCAATGGTCTGTATCTGGTTGGTTGTGATGCCGGTGGACGTGGTATTGGCACCCAACAGGCTATTATGTCAGGTTATAACGTAGCCGATGCGGTTGAGAAACACGTCAAGGAATTGGCTGGTTAATCAACAAAATGACTCTTTCGGGGGCGATAAGCAGACTGTATTGCCCCCAGTTTCTATCGTCCCCCATTTGTTTATGCAGCATGCTTTGCTTTTTTTATCCCTTTATTCTTTTAACTTCGAATGCACAACGGCTGTTTGTAATTGGTGAAATTAGCACACATGATCAATTGAAATTGATATGAAAGTCGATAGAATAACCGGCTTCCGTATCTATTAGACATGGAAACAATATGCTGGTTGGTTTACTGAAGTGGCAATGATAACAAGTAAAGATACAGCATCTATAGTAGCAGGGGACTAACATGACAAGTGTTATCATACGAGCGTCATGTTGGTATGACGAATAGGGTAGTTCGATGTTGCTGTGTGTTTTTGTTTTGAGAGTTCTATGAAGTATCAGCGAACAGCAGTTTGGTTAAAATTAACTCAATGAGGAAAGTGCGGTATGAGTAAGGGTACAGTAAAGTGGTTCAATGCAGACAAAGGTTTCGGTTTTATTACTCCAGATGACGGAGGGAAAGACTTGTTTGTACATCATTCTGAAATCAAAAGCGGCGGTGGTTTTGCGACTCTCAATGACGGTCAAAAAGTAGACTTTGAAGTTGGGCAAGGGAAGAAGGGGCCATGTGCGAATAACGTCGTGCCTGAGTAATTGCAGTGCTCGAAAGCGTGAATAATAATTCACGTGGCCTTCAATAAGGTCCCGCTTAGGGCGTCGGAAAATGTATTTTTTCGAGGCCCTTAATAATCAGATAGCCATCAGGGATGAGATTATGAATGCGAACCAACTATCTTCCTGTTTTTGTACGAATGATGTTTCTGCATGCAGAGATTTCTATCAAAAGTATTTTGGTGCGAAGATTACATTTGATTGTGGTTGGTACCTGAATATGGATGTTGGGTCACAAGGCGCTTCCATTCAGTTTATGGAGCCTCAAGGTGATATGCCTGCTTATGGTGGAGCTGGTGTTACCTTGAATTTTCATGTTGATGATGTGAATGTGGAGCACAAGCGTCTTATGGAGGCTGGTTTGTCAGAGGCAATGCCTTTGGAAGATCACCCTTGGGGCGATCGTGGGTTTTCTGTTATGGACCCAATTGGAAATTCAGTATACATCTATTCAGATAGAGAACCTTCTGAAGAGTTTCAGCAGTACTTCAAGAGTTAACAAAAATATTTACAGGGTCACAATCATCCTGTTGAGCAAACCATAGCTTTTGCTGCGCTACTCACCCCTGCTGTGGAGGTGGCCAGAAATTGCCTTCGGTTCAATTTATTGCTACTTTCTTTACTCATGGATTTCCTCTCCTATGTTGTCGTGCGTCATATTCCAGGTGTTGTGAACAGAAAATACAGTTGTTACTTTTTTCTCTGGGTTCTACATAAATCTGGTTTCGATTCAAGGCCCTGATATGTCTTAGAAGCTAAAATGAGCTCGATACTGAGCTGGCGTAATTCCCAAGTTGCGTTGAAAAGTGCGGCGCAATCGTTCTTCTTTGCCGAATTGCGCGTGTGAAAATACCCAACGAAATGAATGCGATAGGTAGGATTTCTAAAAAAGATGTGAGTTGCTGCTTCTAACTATTAATCGGAATATTTTCGATGCAGCCACCATTGGTCAGCACGAAGATACAGTCGCTTGCGTCTGTCTCCCTGTCTTCGACACCCGGTAGCAGGAGTTTTATCGGGATCTAGAGTTTGCCTACGGTCTGCTCCCCGTCTTGGTTCTCTCCAGGTGTCATCCGCAAATGCCTCCTGAAAGCATTTTGCTTCCGCAATGGTTTTTTGTTGAGTTTTTTCAGCTAGATTTTTGCGTTTATTCATCACTACTACAACCGCGACTAAATGTTGAAGGTATAGCATTAATAGTAGATTGTCAGTGACTGGAGAGATAGTTTGATTTTTTATGTAAAACGCAAATATATTCCATCTTTGATATATTGAGCGAGAGCAGAATACGCTAAATTACCTATTCAATATAAAACTACAATGCCGTTATGCTGAAAAACTTTTATTAAACAGATGTAAAAATATTACCCACAAAACATGCGCATATATTGATATGCTTAGTGTGGATATTTTGCAGATTTTCCGGGCTTCACTCATACTGGATACGAGCATACGTCATACGAGGCAATTGATCAGCATGGCAAACAGCAGCAGACATAGTTTTCGACAACGTTTGAATAACCGGTTTAATGCTTATAATGTGCCTGATTTGCTCACGGCGTTTCGCCATACGCCCGATTTTTTAGCTTCGCGTCACAATCATGTTAATGATAGAACCTATACGCTTGCTCTGCTTTTTGGGGTCTCCTTTATTCTGTGGATTCCTATCGACTACGTGACGGTTTCTAAGGAAACCTTTACAACGTTAATGTGTATGCGCTTGGGCTTTGCGGCTTCTTATTTCGGTATGATTGCATGGAGGTCGCGCAGTCATAAAATGACGATCGTACGTCTGCGGCTGTTCTTACTGGTTTTACTCCCTTGCGTGTTTTACCTGGCATGCAGATCTATGCTATTGGGTGAAGCCTCTCCATTAGTGCAGAAGGTTTACAATTTTTTCCCATTTGTGATTGTGGTACAGCTGGCTGTTTTCCCTCTCACTTTATTGGAAGGGGCGTTATTGACCTTACCTGTTGTTGCAGTCATGCTGATTTCCAGTGACACACTGCTTGCGAGCCTGTGGATGCTATGCCTGATGTCTGTGCTTACATGCTGGGCACAACTATCCCAGTTACATATGTTGTTACGTTTGTATCGCCAGGCGACCCGAGATCCACTCACCGGTTTGTTCAATCGGCGGATGTTGATAGAACAATTGCAAAATGAGTTGTTACGCGCTAAGCGTTATCGACATCCGATATCCATAATGATATTTGACTTGGATAAATTTAAACGTATCAATGATAATTATGGTCATGTGGCCGGTGATGACGTTCTGAGGCGTTTTGCTGTTATTGTTGAAGATTCGTTGCGTACTGTGGATAAGGTTGGTCGATATGGGGGGGAGGAGTTTTTAGCCGTGTTGCCTGAGACCGATGAGGCTGGTGCCCTGGAGGTAGCTGAGCGTATACGTAGTTCCTGTCATAACACAATGGCGACCGCTGCCGATGGTCGAAAAATTGCTTTCACGACCAGCACTGGTATTGCGGAATACCGCGTAGGTGAAGAGTTGAATGATCTGATAAACAGAGCTGACCAAGCACTTTATGCAGTCAAGGTTGCTGGACGAGATAACGTGATGGTAGCCGGTAATGCATTTGACAATCGAAGCACAATGCATTTTGCCTAGCCGACTTTTTCATTTGCAATCACGGCAGCACCAAGTGCTCCTATAAATTGAGGGTCAACGGAGAGCTTGGCCAGCGTGACCCCCAGGTTTTTTTCCAGAGCCTCAACAATACCGCTGTTTTTTGCAACGCCACCAGAAATCACAACCTCTGTTTTGAAACCAAGCGGTTTTGCCACACTCATAATGCGATGAGCTGTAATATTGATAATGCCAGCAGCGATGTCGGCATCGCTGTATCCTTCGATAACGAGATGGCGAATTTCAATTTCTGTGATTGCGCTACAAGGATTATGGAGAGCAACCGGTTCAGAGGCTTTGCTGGATAACGGACCGAGTTCAGAAACAGAAACACCGAGGCTTTCGGCCATCAATTCCAAAGCGCGTCCTGTTCCTGCTGCACATTTTGAATTTAGACGAAAATCTTCCAAAACGCCTCGTTCGTCAATTCGGATACTTTTAATATCTTGTCCACCTACGTCAATGATGGTTCTTACCTCAGGCAACAGCCAATTTGCTCCTCTGCCATGACAGGAGATCTCACTGCACTCAGCATCAGCAAATGGAATAATGTTTCGGCCATAACCCGTAGCGATACAGTATTCGATATCGTTTAGAGTGATTCTATATCGTGTTAGAAGCTTATGCATGACTTCCTGCGCCGATTGCACGGCATCCGCCCTTCCACGAATTATCTCAAACCCCAGAATATTGCCGTTTTTCATTAAAACGGCTTTGGTGGTCAATGAACCAACATCGCAACCGGCCACAATCATTTTTACTAATCTCCAGTTGCGTTGTGCTGTATGGTCTGTGCCATGATCGCTGCGCCAATTGCACCGAAAAGCTGGGGATCAATAGTGCCAGTATCAGCAAGCTTATATCCCAGCCTCGTTTCAATCGCTTTCACAACAGCGCAGTTTTTGGCAACACCGCCAGTCATTGCGACATCTTCGATAATATCAATGCTATTCATAAGACCAACGATATTGCTGGCGACATAAGAGGTGATGCCCGCAAATATGTCAACCCTGTCGTGACCGGCATTAATATGTGAGATAACATCGCTTTCCGCCAGTATTACGCACTGATTGGTCACAGGAAGCGGTTTTTTGGAATCAAGCGCCGCTCTACACAGTTCTTCCAGTGGCATCTCCAGCGTATTGACGATAGTCTCAATAAATTTACCCGTTCCGGAAGCACACTTATCAGTTATTGTTGATTCAGAAATGTCACCTTCATCATTAACATGAAATGCCGTAAAACTATGGCCACCAACATCGACGACCGTGCGGATATTTTTATTCAGCATCCGAATGGCACGGTGAAGACAGAGCATGGGAGGGATGACTGTTGTTTCAAAGGGTACGGCTTTTGCGCCAAATCCAGTTGCAACAAAAGAAGACACTTGATCAAAAGAGAGCTTCGCATTGGCAAGCGCCATGTCCATAACTTTCTGTGCAGCCTCTTTGGGATGACTACGATACGGAAGAATTTCAGCAGATAATATCTCAATATTGTCATGTACACTCGAATAATCAATTACTGCTGCTTTTGCCGAAAGAATACCTAAATCACAACCAGCGACTATCAAACTATTTATCTCTCATTATCTCTCTTGAAAATGAATATCCGCGTATGATTTTTAATCATAAAGGATGCAAATCATTTAGGACTGTACTAAACAGCACAGATTATAACGTACACTCGCCCTAAAGACTTGTTTTAGAACATATCCAACGGAGTGATTTTGCTTTGAATGGGGCTTGGGCACAAGCGGACGCTCTTCAAACCCAAGCCCAGACCAGAGGCCATTGCAAGTACATCAGGGCGTAGGCCAACATAAATGCTGTACACAACCCAAAAAGGAAGCGAAATAGATTAAATAGGCTCGAATAAAGGTTTCTTTTGTCATTATTGATGCCTGATTTGTAAGGAATTTTGCGTGCTTTATTGCAAGCTAGCCTTCACTTTCAGCGCGAAAACCTTGTGAGAAATCGGGCTAGACTACATCAGTTATGAGGCGCGGTGTTATTACTGAAAAAAATGTAATGGAAGATAGAGTCGTCGTCTGGCAGATCAGCTTACGTTACACGAAAAATAACGCTCATCGGGTTATGGTCTGAGGAGGTGACACTGAGGGTTTGTGCCTGTTGAGCTTCGAGTCCACTATACAAAATATGGTCTAGAGGTAGGCCGAAAGAATGTTTTCTGCGGTCTGTTTCAAAGGATAGAACTTGAAGATTCAATTCGCTAATTATCTCATAGAGCCGTTTGACGCGTTTTTTTCGCCAAGTATTAAAGTCACCACAAAATAGCGTTGGGCCATCATGGTGTTTCATAACCTGAAACACCGCATCTAGCTGCTCGGTAAATATTTTCGTACCGATAGTGAAATTCACGGCATGGATGTTGGCAACCAATAACGTGTATTTTGAATTTAACAATCCATACTCGGTGACAAGCGTTGCCTTAGGGGTACGCAACAGAGGTTCAACATGACGAAAGCTGTGAGAGTTCAATGGTTTTGCTTGCGTTACCGTCAACACACCGGTTGGGTATTTCTTTTGATTATAACCGGGCGAGAAGGACCAGTGATTTTTATCTAACAAGGCGTCGTACAGATTTGCGTCTAAGGCCGCTTCCTGGATCATAACAATGTCCTTGTCTGAAGACAGGCGACGCAAATCTGCATACCAACCGTGTTTTTCACCTTTGGCAATATTCCAATTTAATAAGCGTATTTCGTTGGGATTAAGGCGAGAAACCAGGTTGGTATGCCCCTGGTAAACATAATTGAGGCAGGTACGAGGTCGGTTTTGTAAATAACGACGAAAACGAGGCAGCATAAAAGAATTACTATAAACCGCTTAAAATGATAACTATAGAATCTATGTTAGCAACATTCTTATTGGGCTGCCTAACGAGCAAGGAGATAAAAATGTAAACCGTGAACGGAGTCAAGCCTTACAAAGTTAGGCCGAATTAGGGCTGTGGAAATAAAGCATCATTCCAAAGTCGGGGGGGGATTTGGTTCAGCTTCCATGCGTACAGCGTGCCCCGCGAAGCGTATTGGGTATCAAGAGGAGCGTAGCGAGCCTTAATATTAAAGCAGAGCACGTGTTATAGCTGAATTATTGTAAATAAAACAATATGTTACGTTTGCCTTAACTATTGTTCAAAGCAAATGGTGTACAAATACTAGCAATTGATTAGGGGGGCGATGATTTTAAGGGTTGAGGTAAGAAAATTCTGACACGAATCCGAGAGTTAATCCTGCATAAATTGTTATCCAAATGCCCGATACTTTGTATATGCTGATTGTTTTTACGTTGAGCTAATAGAAACCGTCTGGAAACAATAGGGCAATCAGTTGTTAAAAGAACGGGAGATCGGGATTATGAAGCTTCGTGCTGCCGATGTGCAGAAAATCGATTCGCAGAGTTCTGTGCAGACGAAAAAAATAAAAAACAAGCATTCAGAGATACGGATTCTGTTGTTTGAAGACATGGCGCGAGATGCGGAGCTTGTTCGGTTATCGCTGGAAAATGCTGGATTGAACTGTCGCCTGACGCGTATAGATAATCTGGCTGATTTAAGGGGCAAATTAAAGGAAAACCGGTTTGATATTGTGATTTCGGATTATCACCTACCAAATGCAAATATCAATGAAGTGCTGGCTCAGACACTTGAAATAGTCCCGAATATGCCATTTATTGTCGTTTCCGGGCTGGTGAGCGAAGAGGAGGTAATTGATCTGCTAAAGAGTGGTGCCAGGGATTTTGTAAGCAAGAGCAATTTGGCCCGCCTAGCGCCGGCGATAACCCGGGAGATTGTGGAGGCAGACAAGAGAAGGCGTTGGCTGGAAGCTGAACGTAGCCTGAGAACGAGCGAGAAGCTATTGACTCAGGTTATGGCCGCTTCTGAAGATGCCATTGTATTAATAGAAAATGGACGAATCAGCGACTGTAATGCAGCAACGGTCACAATGTTCAAAACCGGGACTAAAAATGTCTTAGTTGGAGCAAGCCCCTTGCAGTATTCACCTGAAGTGCAGCCTGACGGAGTATCTTCATTATTGCGTTGGCGGCAGAATCTGGCACTTGCCGACAAACAATCATTCTTTCGTTTTGACTGGCATTTCTGCCGAGCAGATAAAAAAATGTTTCCTGTGCAGGTTTCATTAACTCCCGCCCAACACAAAGGGCGTCCGTTATTGCATATGACCATTGTTGATATGAGTGAACTGCGAAATTTACAGGACGCTCAGGCACATCTTGCTGAAGAGGAACGTGTGATTGGCGAACTTCTGCAATTATCATTTAAGTATTCGGAGCTAAGGGAGTTTCTCCAGGCTGTGCTCTCTTTAATTGTCACAATACCCTGGCTGCCATTGCAACAGCGCGGCGCAATTTATCTGGTTGATGAGGAATCCGTTGATACACTTCGCTTGGCTGGCGATTTTCAGTTACCCGATTCTATCTTGGAGCAGGGCAGGGCAATTCCAATTGGAGGTAACTGCTTTCCGGAAAATTGGGTAATCAAATATTCGGACATGGATAATGACGAGAGCCTTGATCAAGGGCATTCGAGCGCTTCAGACCTGCTGAGTGCCTACAGCAAGTTTCCATTACGAGGTGATGAGTTGCTGGGAGCGATGTGCCTGGAGCTTGCTCCAAGTATGCATTTCAATGAGGCAAATCGATCTTTTTTATGCCGAATTGCGAGTGAAATCAGTCTCGTGATACAGCGGTTTCTGGCAGAACAACGAATTCACTATCAGGCAACTCACAATGAACTGACAAATTTGCCCAATCGGCGCTTATTGATCAGATGGGCTCAGAGCTGGTGGCAGGAGACAGTACGACTTGAAAAAAAACGTCCCTTAGTGCTGTTTGAAGTGGATAATCTCAAACAGATTAACGATTCACTGGGTCGCGCTATAGCGGATCAATTGCTTGTCGCTATCGGGCAGCGATTGAGCGAATTGCTGAACGAGGATGAGTTTATTTCTCATTTAAGTGGTGACTTGTTCTGTTTAGTATCAACAGTGCAGAAAGAATCCTGGAGTGCGAAGTCCAAGAGCGTGCAAACGTTGGTGGAAAAAATACACAATCATATACGTCAACCCTTCTTTATCAATGAGCATGAGTTGCATGTGACAGTCAGCGTCGGCGCCGCATGGGTGCCGAATGATGGAGGAGCCGATGATCTACTCGTGCAGGCAGAGATGGCATTGCATCGTGCTAAAAGTAAAATCCGTGGCAGTGTAGAGATCTACGAACCTCATTTAGCTCAAGATGTGATGGCACGTCACTTTCTAGAAAACGACTTGCGTCACGCCATTAATCACCAGGAATTAGTCTTATATTTTCAACCTCAAGTCTCGCCTATTGATGGTACGATCAAGGGGTGCGAGTCCTTATTGCGTTGGAAACACAAAGAGTTGGGGTGGATCTCGCCCGGGCAGTTTATTCCCATTGCAGAAGAAAGCGGACTTATTTTTTCCTTAGGGGATTGGGTGTTAGAGGAAGCTTGCCGGATTGCCAAATCGTGGCAGCAGTCAGGGTACAATCCAGTGCCGGTTGCGGTAAATATTTCAGCTGAACAGTTTCATCAAAAGAATTTTCTGGAGATTATTTGTACCGTGCTCTCTTCGACGGGCCTGGATCCTCAATGGTTAGAATTGGAAGTCACTGAAAGTGTGGCGATGCAAAATGCAGAAGAAGTTGTTGCTGTGATGCATCAATTAAGTCAAATGGGAGTGGGTTTGGCGATAGATGATTTTGGTACGGGTTATTCCAGTCTGAGCTATTTGCAGGCATTTCCGCTGAGCAAGTTAAAAGTAGATCGCGCTTTTGTTAAGGATTTGGGGGCTGGCGATTCTGGTTCAGTAGCACGATTTATTATGCAGCTTGCTCAAAGTGAAGGATTAAAGACGGTTGTCGAAGGCGTTGAAACCGAGTCGCAGAGAGAATTTTTTTGTGAACTCAATTGTGATTTGATTCAGGGCTATTACTACAGCCCTGCGGTTTCTGCGGAACATTTTGTGAAACTGTTGGACAAGGGCATTGCCACACCGTCAAACCAAGCTGTCGGCTTGAAATTGAGTTCAGATACTCCAACAGAAAGTGGTCAATCCAAGGACTAAAATGTAATAATGTCCGCCTGAAAATAGGGCTTGTCTTTCTTGCTCCTGATTTCTTTTTTATAATTTTCTTAATCCAATAATAAGGAGTGTGCATTAGTGACGCAAAAAAATGTGTTCATTACGGGTGGCTCTGGCGGTTTGGGCAGTGCTGCTACTGAGTTTCTGGTTGATCGTGGCTGGCGTGTGTTTGCTGCAGACTTTGATCGCGATGCACTCAGAAAAATGGAGGGCAGAGAGAATATTACGCCTGTATTTATTGACGTTATGGACAGGCAGAGTATTGAGGCTGCGTGTGCTTCAGTCAGTGAGCAGGTTGATGGCTTGGATGGTGTGGTCAATTTTGCAGGTATTTTGGCATTGGGCTCGATGATTGAGATAGATGAGGCCACCTTGCGACGTGTACTAGAGGTCAACGTTCTGGGTACATTTCGCGTGAATCAAGTGTTTTTCCCCTTAATTCAAGCGCGGCTGGGAAAAATTATCAATATTAGCTCAGAAACGGGCTGGCAGAGCGGGGCACCTTTTAACGGAGCCTATGCAATGAGCAAACATGCTATTGAGGCCTACTCTGATTCTTTACGCCGTGAAATGTCTTTATTGGGTATTCATGTTGTTAAAATACAACCAGGTCCTTTTAAGACTGAGATGGTTAACAGTATCGAAAGCAATTTTCACAAGGCGATCGAGGATACCGGTCTTTTTAAAGACGTATTGTCTCGTATGAAAGGTTTAGCGGTGAAAGAAAGTGGCAAGGGGCATCCCCCTCTGGAGTTGGCTGCAGTCATTCATCGGGCATTAACGCTTAGTCATCCCAAGGCTGCCTATTCAGTGAAACCTGATCCCCTGCGCAGTTTGTTGGAGTATTTGCCCACTCATTGGGCTGATGTGATATTTCGCAAGGTGCTGGGTGGCTAGGAGCGAAAAAAACCAATTTTCCAAGGCCCCTAATCTTCAGCGCCTTAGTATTCAGTGCCATCGCAACATCGTATTCCTGCTCATACCCTCCAACGTTATTATGAAGGCAGTGGCTACGGCAGATGGTAACTAAAATGGCAATCAATGTGGCGCTCGTGACCGGAGGCGCTAGTGGTATAGGTCGTGTCTATGCACTGAGAATGGCTCAGGCGGGAATTCAAGTGGCGGTGCTTGATCGTGATGAGGCCGCTCTGGCCGATATTGCACGCCAATCCGTACACATTACTACCGTTTGTTGTGATGTGGCCGATACAGCGGCAGTCAATGCAGTGGTTGCTCAAGTGGGTGAAACACTGGGCAGAATTGATCGACTGGTGTTGTGTGCCGCGATAATGCCAACTGATCTGCTGGCCAGACAATCCCCCCAGCTAATCAACCAGATTATGACAGTGAATTACTGCGGTACGGTTAATGTCGTCAGCGCAGTATTACCTGCCATGCTGGATCGTCAGTCTGGGGAGATTGTCATCTTTGGTTCAACCGGTGGATCGGTATTAATGTCTGAATGTGGAGCTTATTGTGCTAGCAAGGCTGCCATCAATGCGTATGCTGAAATACTGATTGAAGAAAATGAAGGCAGTGGGGTGGATATTATGCTGGTATGTCCGGCATTAGTTGATACGCCTTTGTTACAGCAGGCAACACAAACGTCCAATCCTAAAAGCATTCAGTATTCGATTGCCAATAAACGGTTCGCTTCTCCTGAATATATTACCGATCAGCTTGAGCGGGGATTGGCTCGTAAGCTAAAGATTCTGAAACCGGGTTTTGAGGCAAAAATGGTGATGTGGTTGCGACGCATGGCACCGGGTTTGTTATGGTCTGTTATTAAACGTTCAAATAAAAAATAAGCAAAAAGGCGAATATGAAAACGAACACTGGGGGAAATGACCAACGACGTTTTACCATTGAGGGTGAAAGTTTGGCTTATCCAACGGAATTTCGAGATGGCTGTTCTTCGGTTGGTTTGTTTGCAGTACCTGACTCGGTGGCCAATCGATTGATTGAAGACACAGGTTTTGAGCTTGCCCTTATTGCGCCAGGCAAAGCACTGTTAAATCTGATTTGTGTACACTACACCGATAGTGACTGTGGTGTTTATAATGAAATTGCACTGGCCTTTTTGGTGAAGAAAAACAGCACTTCCTGGCGCTTACCTTATCTATCAACCTGGCGTGATTTGCTGCAAGGGCAGGTGGCCAGTTATACCTGGCGTTTGCCGGTGACATCGACATTGGCGCGAGACGCCGGTATTTTGATGTGGGGTTTTCCCAAGCACATTGCCGATATTCGATTTGAACGGATTGAGGGCGACGCACGTTTTAGCTGGTATGAGCAAGGCTCATTGGTGTTGTCCTACAGTGTGCCCGCACAAGGTAAACGCGAGCCCGCAACGATATCACCGCCGGTGTATTCTCTGATTGAAGGTAAGGCGCATGTCAGTTACCTGACGCAAACCTATCGGGATGTGGGGTATAACCGAGCGGGGGTACTGAAACTGGGGGCACATCAATTTGCAAAAGACTTGAGAAATCTTGGCTTACCTAAAAAACCACTGATAGCCTCTTGGAACGGTCATTTGGCTTTTAAGATGAGTGCGCCGGAGTTGCTCCCGGCATAGCTTGGCCTTTACAGTCGATGCATTGAATGCTGCTGTTTTGATAAAAAAGTTGCTGGTCAGAAATGTAAATTTATTGTCATATCATGTTAGTGAAAACTATTTGCTAAAAAAAGGGCCGCATGGCGGCCCCTTTTTATAACTAAGCCAGAGACTTACAGTTTTGTGAAGGTAAACTGAGTATCTGTAAAAACGGTAGTCATACCGGGGACTGGCGGTGGTACCTGAATATGCAGAGTCATAGTGGTTGTTCCGCCGTCTGATAGATCAAAAACGATATCGTTAGTCGTCGGGACGGTGCTGGCAGAATCGGTATGTGCAGTATCATCATGAGGTTCAACCATCTCCATAAACCCCCAGTGACCCGTTTCTGGAGCAAAGTCACACGCATTTAGTATATGTGTTGATGTTTTCACACAGCTTGTGACCACTGATGTTGGATTCAATAATTGAGTCGCATCATCGTCTCTTATCACGGGCACACCTGTGTCCAGGTTGGTATACGTGCCGTCTACTTTTTCAAATACCCATCCAATTGGAGAGGCGGTTAGCGTGCCACCCACTAGATTATCATCGCCATCTAACTCCTCAGCCCAGGTGCCAATAACCTCGGAGTTAGATATAGTGGCAATAACCGATATGATAGATGTGGTTTCAACTACGGCGGAGTAGGTGAATTTGCCACTGTTTGTATCCAGCGTGGCAAAACCAGAAATAATATTAATAGTACCCGTTGATCCGCCAGTAATCTCTCCCACGCCACTTACGGTGAAGTTAATTAATCCTTCAGCTGCTGGGGCGCATGAGAGATCATAGGTAGACGTATGTGAATATGGAGTGACGGTTGTGCCTGCTTTCCATTGATAGCCAACTCTCATCGTTTTGGTTACGGGTTGTGGGTCTACCTCGCGGTCTGCGTTGGTGCACGGAATTTGAGCGGCTCCACTATACAGGTTTGCTCCACTACAACTTGCTTTTCCAGACGAAACGGAAGGCGTAGGGTCTGATCCGTCCGTAGTATAGCAAATGGCGCGAAGGTCGGCGGGCCAGCCGTTATTCAGCAGTACATGTTCATCTCGTACAAATTCACTGTTCAGCTGTACATAACCCCGCTCTGAACCAATAAAGCTGCCAGGCAGTGTGGCATTAAAAATCTCACCTGTCGTAGGTGGGGTATTCGGGTCCACACATCCTGCAGCCATTATTAATCCACAGGAACAGAAGGCGGGGAGTAGTGCAGGTGCTTTATAGGCTGATCTTTTTTTTATGCCTTCAGCGTCGGCAGATCGATTCTTCTTAAACATGACCGTTTTTCCTTTAAGTTAAGGGTATAACTCCTTGCTCTTACATTCTCTGTAGCTCGCAGCAAAAGAATTTACCATATAGTATTCGGTATGAAACAAGGGCTAACGGGCCTATTCTGCTGTAGTGGCTAAGCCCATTATTGTTTTCGTATTACTCTATGTCTCTGTTATGGGCAGGGTGTGTTAACACCCATATAGTAATAATTAGAAGGGAGGAGGTGACTAAGTTCTCCGCCGGATTGGGCATATCCTTCCAATATTCCTAATGTGGTTGTATCCCAGCAATTCCCAGCAAGATTAACGAATGCAAGTGTATCCAGAAGGTGGCTAATATCTATGCTTGTCAATTTGTTTCCGGATAAATTTAGATATGCGAGTTTTGTGTTCCCAGAAAGATCTAAAGTTACTGGAAGATTACTGTTCCAAATTTGTAGATCCGTCAGTTCTGTCAGCTTTCGAAGGTCGATATTTGTATCGTTCATAGTGTTTGGTTGAACAGTTATGTTCAGATACGAGAGATTCCCCAGGTAACCAATGCCGGTCAAATTATGAATATACGCGGTGGTGCTTCCCGGCTCAGGGCAGGTTAAGATAGACAGATCAGAGACGTATGATAGGCCAAGGCCTGAAGCCATAATACAATTCATAAGCTGAGTATCGCCAATATAGTTAGTTAAATTGTGCGCAACGCCGATGTCGGTAGAAAGCGCAATCTCATGACAATCTACATTCATATCTGATATATCGCTGGATATCGTGTCAATATAATTGCCTGTGATATCGCAGGCTATTCCTCGAGGATGGCCGCTTACTGAAACCACGTAACCGTCACCCTCGGTTAGGGGTATGGAGAATGAATAATAGCCGTCTGTAAACGAAGTTACAGTCTCTCCATCGTTTACTGTTAATTTAAGCGCTTGGCTGTTCCCGAACTCTTCCAGGCCACTTATCGTACCGCTAATGCTGTATTTAGGCGGCTCAATACAGCCCGTAGCAGCAATTAGCGATGCACTGATACCCACCAGGCACAGCTTATGAAATGATCGTTTTTTGTTTTCCATTGCAATTACCCTCAATTTAGTATTGTTATCACTGTGCTTTGCACTGCTACTTCTTATTTTTTCTTACGGCAAGAAGACTGCTTTTAAATCCGGGACTTTTTTTGCACGACAGCCAACCCATTCACATTTGCTATGCGTGTACCGCTGGTAGAAACAAAGCACCACTTATTTCTTGTTTCTAGAGCAGTAAAAGCATCTCAAACGACCAATTGAACAGATATCTCCCTAGCTACAGATAGGGTAAGGTTCCCGATAATTATTATCATTTGAGCAAAAGATAACATAGAAAATAAAAAGACACCACATTCTCTCGCATTAGTTTTTACAAGAAAGTTCTTAAACCAGTAGTTATATCAAGGGCTTAAGCGTTCAGTTACTAAAAAACACAGAAGAATTCAACTGCTTGACGCTTTGATGGTGGCGGCTAACATACTGAAATTCTAGGAATATTGTGAGTTTTAAGCAAAAATGATGTTGCCGTTTGCAGTGGGTTTACTCTATGCCGGCAAAGGGGGCCACTTGAATGGCTACCCTATTTGGATAAGTGCGCTTATGCAATAAAGGTAGAAATATGTACTTCATACGCGTTCGCTGCAATCACTTGCAGAGCTGGGTAGTGAGCAGGGAGAGCTTTGCCAGCTGGCCCTTTACTGCGTGCCTTTATGCAAAGTTAGTAATTACCGGGCAATCTAATACCTAGATAATCCTTTTTATTCAGCCATCTTATAATAGAGGCAACCGGAGCGTGCGCACGCCTTCTCCTTTTTTCCACCAATCCTATTCCTCATGATCTGAATGCCCGGGCGGCTGCATAATGTTCCCTCGACTTCTCAGCCGGTATTTGATGTGCTCAAGGGCTCGCCGTAGCCGTCAAGCGCTTCATCCTTTAATTCAGTAGTTTATGTTATATCGATTGACGGCATCCTGGAATTGCTTTGCCTTCTCCTGCGCGATGGTGCTGTCACTGTTGGCGATGGACTCAAAAGCGGCAGATAAATTCAACAACAACCCTCTGTCGCCGAGATGATTAATGGCCTCTCTGACAGGGTCGGCGTCAGAAGGTAGCTCTAGACCCAGTTTTTCAAGTGCGCGGTGTGCTGCTTCACCCATTGTGCGGGTCGCGGTAATTTTCTGTTCTTCGGTATCAACAAAAAAATGCATAGCTCATCCTAGTGTGAGAGTGAAAGTCGACGACGGATACTAGGTAGTTAGTATAGGTTCTCTTGCATTTTGCGAATATTACAAATGCGTAATATTTTGGCGCGGTGGGAGGTTATAGGACTCTGAATCACGCTTTAACATCTCTTCCTGTAAGAAATGGGCGCTTGTCATGTAAGAGGTTTTCGTAATTTCTCAACGTCTTCTTCGTATAGGAACTTTTCAAAATCTTCATCGCAGTCAAGCTCACCATTTCCATAGCAGGACTTACAAAACCATTGGCCATCAGAAGACTGAATAATATCGTTGCCTATTAAAGTAGATTCATTTGGAACAAGATCGCCACATTGCTCACATACTATGTATTCCATATGCTCATTCATTCAATGCTCCTCCATTTTGAAGACAATACAACGTACATATTTTTTTAGGATAAACTAAAAAAAATAGTTGATTAGATATTGTTGGAATTACGCACGGTCATCGCTATGGGTAACGGAGCATATTGAAGTGTATCTGTTCCGCTGTTGCCCCATTACTTTAAATTGGGAGAATATTTAAGTTGTATAATTTGCATCAGGCTGGTTGTTTTGTGAGCGATTGCTGGTGGCTATTCACTGGCGTGCTGATGGATTATGCTTGTTTAAGGGCCTCGGAAATAATAAATTTTCCAATTAGGCGTAGAAGCATGCTTTCTCACCGAGGCGCTTCTGTTACAAATTATTCAAGGCCCCAAAATCTTAAGCATGCCTTTGCCAGCCACTCAAAAGGGAGAAGAAAACTACCCAAGTTGCTGCTTGTTGATAATTTTTATATCAAAACAAAGCGTTTCACCCGCTAGTTCGTGATTGAAGTCAAGTATCACTTTATCACCTTCGATACGTGCTACATCGACCATTTGTTCATCGCCTTGCGGGCTTCTGGACATCACCTTTCTGCCAACCTGGCGCGCCTCTTCGGGAATAGCGTCAAGAGGAAATTCGCGGAAGGCTTCTTGCTGGATCGGGCCATAGGCTTTTTCCGGTGGGAGCGTAATTTTTTTGGACTCGTCTTCCTTCATGGCTAGCATTTCTTCTTCCAGTGCTGGAAGCATTTCACCTTCCCCGGTATGAAATACCATAGGATCTTTACCAACATTGCTGTCTAGAACTTGACCGTTATCTAGTGAGAGGGTGTACTCGAAACCGATCAGGTAACCATCGACTTGCATGAATTCTTCAACGGGTGGAGGGGGGGTGTTTGGCATAACGATTTTGTTCCAGTAATGTATGAGTTCAACGAATGCGATAGATTGGCGAATGACGAGAGATAGTTTACCTGAGTTCGCGCTATCTTGCTGGTGCTTTGGGCGGGTGCAATTTAAATCATAGGTAAATGCTATGGTATTTGAATTGTATAACAATCCAATCATTGTACTAAATCAATAAAACATGAGGTTTTGATTGTCCTACCGAGAGTTAATTTTACTATTTGGCACTTGGCTGTAATATGTCAAAAATCGTGTTTTTTGTAAGTCGAAACATTACCCATTATAAGACGCTAAAACGAGCTTGAATGTCGCAGCCCGGGAGGAATAGCAATGCTGTCGAAAAAGGTATCAGTTGAAGGGGCCAGGTTAGCAAACCCCGCAGATTCGATATGGTCTGAAGCTGAAATTCAAATGGTTGATCTTGCCGCTGTTCCAATGGCGGTACAACCTTCCGTATATATATCCTCAACTATGAATGAACAGCCGGTAGGCAAGGTGAAGCAAGTGACGCTTGCCAGCTTGCATAATGGCGAGGATATCTACTTCAAACTTTCGTGGTCGGAGCCAGCACAATGCGTTGCAGTGTGTGATACCACCCGTTTTCCCGATGGCGCATCGGTCATTTTTCCTCTTGGTAGCGATGCACCACTGGCGACTATGGGCGCTGAAGGGCAGGCGGTAAACGCCTGGCACTGGCGGGCTGACAAACCTGAGGTGGGCGTGAACAATATTGCCTCAGGATTAGGCACCACACAGATCACGGACAAAGATACTATTTTAGCAGAATCGAATTACGACAATGGCAGTTGGAGTGTTGTATTACGACGACCCATGCAAACCGGTGATGCAGGGACTATGAAGCAGTTTGCTGCTGGCGCATCCACTAAGCTGGCCTGCGCAGTGTGGAGTGGTGAACACGGTGAACGTGGTGGTTTAAAAGCCTTTTCACCCGACTGGCTTGAACTAGAACTCGAAAGTTAACCCTGACTAGGAGAATACGCTGATGACGAACAATACCGGTCGCCTGGTCGATGGCAAGCTTCAGCCACCCACGCGTCAGCTTGCGATGGTTTTTGACCTGAATAAATGTATTGCATGTAACACTTGTACAATTGCCTGTAAAACGCAGTGGACACGCGATGAAGGCATGGATTATATGTGGTGGACGATCACCAACACGCTGCCTGGGAAGGGAACTCCGAAAGATTGGGAGGAATCCGGTGGCGGATTTATCTCCGGGAACAAAATGCGCCCCGGTCATATGCCAACCAAGGAAGACTTTGGTGCCGCCTGGGAGTTTAACTATGACGAGGTCTTTCAGGGTGGCAAGGGCAATAAAGTCCATTTGAAGCCCAAGGGCAACCCCCAGTGGGGACCTAACTGGGATGAAGACCAGGGCGGTGGTGAATATCCGAATTCTTATTTTTTCTATTTACCGCGGCTGTGTAATCATTGTAATCACCCGGCTTGTGTAGAGGCCTGCCCGCGTAAAGCGATAGAAAAACGTGAAGAAGACGGTGTTGTACTGATTAACGAGAAGCGTTGTAAGGGTTATCGTTTCTGTATGGAAGCTTGCCCCTACAAGCGGATTTTCTTTAACTTTGAAAAAGACGTATCACAAAAGTGTATTTTTTGTTATCCCAGACTGGAGCAGGGGGTAGCGCCGGCTTGTGCTCGCCAGTGCCCGGGTCGAATGCGGCATGTTGGATATCTTGATGATGAAAACAGTTCAGTCTACAAATTGGTGAAAAAGTGGAAAGTTGCCCTGCCATTGCATGGTGAGTTTGGCACGGGTCCTAACGTGTATTACATCCCGCCGATGGCACCGCCACGCACAGGTGCTGATGGTAATCCGGATTATTCAAAACCACGTATCCCGCCTGAGTATCTTGAAGGTCTGTTCGGTCCTCGTGTTAATGAGGTGTTGAACACGCTGGAAACTGAAATGCAAAAACGCCGCGATGGCAAAGAGTCTGAAATCATGAGGACTTTAATTGTTTACAAATGGCCGCAGGACATCTTCCCCAGTTTCTCCAAAGAGCCGGCTGACTTGGTTCCAGTTAAAGGGGTGAAAAAATGACGGAGATTTCCAGACGCAAATTTATTAAAGGCGCAACCGTTGTCTCGCTCTCAATGATGAGCCTTTCCTGTGGTGATTCAGCAAAATCACCCAAGATAGTCAAAGATCTGGGTAAGAGTCTGGGTAATTTTATCTCTCCCAGTTACGGTGATTGGCAAGATGTTTACCGCGAACAATGGCAGTGGGATAAAGTCGCTAAAGGTGCGCATCATGTCTTGAACTGTGTATCCGCTTGTCCTTTCAACGTCTATGTAAAAGATGGGATTGTGTGGCGCGAGGAGCAAAACCCCATCATGGACGCGACCAGTGATGAGTACCCTGATTTCAATCCGCGAGGCTGTCAAAAGGGCAATTGTACTTCTCAGTTAATGTATTCGCCCACGCGGCTACAGTATCCCTTAAAGCGTGTTGGTGAGCGAGGCGGTGGAAAGTGGAAGCGTCTCAGCTGGGATGATGCGCTGGATGAAATTACTGACAAAATGATTGAGGTTGCCGAAGAGGATGGCCCGGATTGTATCGTCTATGATTCAGGTACGGCGAACCTTGGTTACGGATCGGAATGCGCCGAAATGGTGTTCTTTAACTACACGGGCGCTACGTCACTTGAAGGCTGGTCCAGCGCTGGTGATATGCCATTGGGCGTTATCATGACCTATGGCTTGTTTAACGTCGATTCCAGCTCGGATGATTATTTCAATTCAGATTTAATTTTGTTATGGATTGGTAATCCTTCCTACACGCGTATTCCCGATGTGCATTTTATGTGGGAAGCCCGATATAACGGTACCAAAATCGTCAGTATTGCACCCGACTATAATCCTTCGACCATGCATTGCGATACCTGGTTGAATGTAAATATCGGTTCCGACGCGGCTCTTGCGTTGGCAGCCTGTCAGGTTATCGCCGAAGAGGGGTTGTTGGACACCCACTTTATGCAGGAACAAACCGATTTACCGTTATTGGTTCGCTTGGATAATCAGAAGTTTCTGACAGAAGCTGATATGGAAGGCAGCGACAAGGACAATATTTATTATCTATGGGATAAGAATTCCAACAGTGCGGTTATCGCACCGGGCAGCGAAGGATTGGGGCGTACCACGCTGGATATGACCGGCCTTGACCCGGTTTTGGAAGGCGGTTTTGAAGTGACACTGGACAATGGAGAAGCTGTCAAAGTCCAACCAGTTTGGGAAGTCGTAAAAGCACACATTCAGGAGTATACACCGGAAAAAGCAGCGTCGATTATTGGTGTTGGCGCTGATGCCATTCGCAGTTTTGGCCGCGATTGTGGTAAAGCAAAAGCCATGAGTATTTTCGGTTCTTGGGGAATGATGAAACATCATCACTCTGATCTGTATCAGCGTGGCATGTGTTTGTTGTTGGCTTTGACCGGGAATGTTGGAAAACCGGGTGCAGGGCTGCGTATTGGTGCGTGGTACATTATGTCGGGGCTGGAATTATCCATCGTTGATAAGGCGGCGGAACCAGCATGGTGGCAAAAGGCCTTGCTGAAAGTGTATACGCCGTCCGTGCGTGAAATTAGCCATTTTACGCGTGAATACGAAGAGAAATATCAGTATATGTGGACACCCGCTTTACTGTTTCTGTATCAACATGCGGGATTGGATGAGGCAGTCAATAACCCGAAATACCACGATGTCAACCCGGGCAAGCCAATGAAGGAGGCTATCAAGGAAGCGTTCGACAAGGGATGGTTACCGCAATTCCCAGCAAATGGTAAAGACCCCAGAATGTATATTCATACGCGGGTTAATCCTCTGCGTCGTTACCCCAAGCCACAGCTAGTGAAGGAAAATTTGTTTCCTAAATTCGAAATGATTGTGGGCATTAATGTCAAAATGTCAGCGACCTGCTTGTATTCTGACATTATCCTGCCTGGGACTCATTTCTATGAGCGTCGTGGTATTAAGTATGCGCAAAGCTATGTGCCTTACTATGTTGTTGGTGACAAGGTTGTAGAGCCACATGGTGATACCAAAACAGAGTGGGAAATATCAGGTTTGTTGGCCAAGATTATCTCTGAGAAGTCGAAGAAGAAGGGCTTAACCAAGATCAAAGATGCCAAAGGCAATAATCTTGACTATACCAAGATCTATGATAAATGGTCGAGAGATGGTGAGTTTGTACCGGAAGATGATTGGCAGTATTACGAAAATGTGTGCACCAAATCGCCCGAGATCGGTAATCGGCATTGGGAAGAAGTCGTAGAGAAAGGAGCAGTGCATATTGAGGATTACGGTCCGTACCGGGTACATACCAATATTTGCAGTGATTATAAAAAGGGACAACCCACCTTTTCTTCTGAGTGGTTCGTTAAGAAAAAAGAATGTTGGCCTACTCTGACGGGAAGACAGCAGTTCTATCTGGATCATGATTGGTTTTTGGCTGCAAAAGAACATATCCCAACACACAAGGGGTTGCCGAAGATTGGTGGAGACTATCCGCTACGCCTGACAGGTGGACATCAGCGTTGGTCAATTCATTCCAGTTATTCCGATCACCATCAGATGTTGCAACTGCAAAGAGGTGAACCGGTGGTCTTTCTCGGTTCTGACGACGCCGAAGCACGTGGTTTGAAAGACAATGATCGGGTGCGTTTGTTCAACGACGAAGGTGATTGTGAACTGCTGGTTTCGGTCAGTCCGTCAGTCAAACCAGGGCAGTGTATTATCTATCATGCATGGGAGCCTCATAACTTCAAGAACTGGAAAAGCAATCAGGAACCGGTTCCCTCAGTGTGGAAATCTCTGCATATGCTGCAATATGGTCATCTTCACTATAAGTTTGTCTATGGTGGCCCTCACCATTCACCACGGGGTACCACGGTGGATATTGAGAAAGCTCTAGCCTAGGTTCTAGGTTAGAGTTTCTAGGTTATTGCATTGCTCACGCCTCTTTTTTTCGAGAGAAAGGGGTGAGGAATTGCAAAACGATTAACCCGCTTATGCATTGTCAAAGCGGGTTTTCTTTTTTTTGGCATATCTTATTGGGTGGTATTTCTCACCAAATCCCGTTACATACCGTGCAATTCTAGATTATTTGTAACCTAAGAATCTGTTTTCTTGTTGTAATATATTGATTAGTGTCTGCATTTCACCGACTGGAAGCGTCAGGAATTTTCCGCTGGCCGTTCTCGAACCTCGCTAAAGGTAGCAAACGTTGTATCAAAAACTCAGGGGACAGATTGAAGAAGGTTTTGCGCAGGTTGGAGCGGGCATTTATCGTTTTCGATGGGTGGTGTTGATATTTTGCATGGCGTTTATCCTAACGCTAGGTTCATTTCTAACCAATATCACGACTGATAATTCAAACGACAGCTATCTTGCCGATGATGCTCCTGCTTCTATCGTCTATGAAACCTTTCGTCAGCAGTTCGGGCAAGATGAAATGCTGCTGATCGCCATTGAACCACCTAATGTTTTTACCTTTGAGTTTCTCGAACAACTCAAGTCATTTCACGAAGCGTTGGAAAATGAAATACCCTATGTTGCCGAGGTGACGAGTTTAATTAACGCGCGGCAGATGCATGGTGAAGGGGATCTGTTAATTGTTGAAGACTTACTGGAAGAGTGGCCACAAAATGAGGAGGAATTGAACGCGTTGAAACAGAAGGTGATGACAAACCGCCTGTACCTCAATCAATATATATCCTCGGATGGACGTTATACAACAGTATTGGTTAGACCTGATATCTATCCAGAGCAAGATGAAACGGATGGTACATTACATGCCTTGGATGGTTTTGATGATCAGACTGATTCTGAGAGTCTTTCTGGCGCGAAAAAGATATTTTTTCCGCCGGAAAAGAAGCAGGAAATTGTCGATGCTCTGGATAAAGTTGTGCGACAGTTTAACAGTGAACAATTTAAAATAGACGTTGCGGGTGGTTTTTATTTTACATGCCGTATTACGGCAATGATGAAAAAAGACGTTGCGGCCTATCTGATGGTGTGTTCCGCCTTGATATTTGGATTGCTTTTGGTTTTGTTTAGACGTTTGGCGGGTATATTATTGCCTGCCTTGGTTGTTGTCTCTACCTTGGTTGCCACCTTCGGAGCCATGGGATTGTTTGGCATTCCATTTTCCATCAGTTTGCAGATGGCACCGGTATTTCTACTTTGCATCTGTGTTTGCAATTGTGTGCATATCCTGGTGCCTTTTTATCAGTCACTGGCAGAGGGACACAGCAAGGCTGAAGCGATTAGCGATGCTTTTCGTTTTTCCGGCTTGGCTATACTGATGGCAAATCTCACTACTGCAGCCGGTATGGGATCTTTTATGGCTGCAGAATTGCAGCCAGTGCGTTATCTCGGGCTGGTCTCATCCATGGGTGTGATGATGGCCTATGTGTTAAGTCTGTTGTTGATGACTGCCTTGCTCGCCATATTTCCTTCTAAACCACCAGGCTCTTTTTCGCTGAATACTACCGGTGTGATGTCCAGATGCTTGGTTGCAGCAGGAGAACTGGCGACAGGAAAACCGTGGTGGATTTTAATTGGGGTACTGTTAATTTGTGTATGGAGTGTGCTGGGTATCAGTCATTTGGGCTTTTCGCACCAACCTATTTCCTGGTTTCCAAAAGACCATGAAGTGCGGCTATCGTCTGAATTGATCGATCGTCATCTTGGAGGATCACGCAGTATTGAGATTCTTGTTGATACCGGGCGTGAAAATGGATTACATGATCCTGATGTGCTTGCCAAGATGGAGCGTGCCATCGACTATGCGACTTCCTTGCAGGAAGAAAACTTAAAAGTAGGAAAAGAAGTATCCTTCTTGGATATTCTCCAGGAAACCAACCAGGCGTTGCACCAAAATGACGAAAATTATTATTCTATTCCCGACAATGAAGCCCTGATTGCACAAGAATTACTGCTTTTTGAAAACAGTGGATCGGATGATCTTGAAACGCTGGTGGATAGTCAATTTAGTATGGCTCGCATTTCATTGCGAATTCCCAGAGCAGACAGGAGCTTGTACCAGCCTTTCTTGGAGAAATTAAACAGCGAGCTGTCTACCTTGTTCGCCCAGGTTGCCGAAGTCAATATCACTGGGATTGCGCCGCTCTTAGGTCAGATATTTTTTGCAATGGTGCAATCCATGGCCAAATCCTATCTGGTTGCATTTCTGGTAATTGTCCCATTGATGATTTTGTTGATTGGTAGCCTGCGAATGGGATTTATCAGCATGATACCGAATTTTTTTCCTATTATCGTGGTGCTCGGTGTGATGGGCTGGTTGGGTATACCGCTTGACACCGGTACGATCTTGATAGGCAGTATACTTATCGGTTTAGCCGTGGATGACACAATCCATATATTTCATCATTTCAAACGTCATTACGACCACTCGGGAACGGTCTCAGAGTCCGTGACGCGTACTTTACGAACAACTGGGGTCGCTTTGTTATTTACGTCCGTTGTGTTAGGGATTGGCTTTTTGTCGATTGGAGCCAATGCAACGATGACAAATTCCATACATTTTGGCTATATCACGGCACTGGGAATTGCGTTAGCATTCATAGCCGATATTATTGTATCGCCTGCTTTAATGGCGGTTGTATATAGAAAAAAACATACGTCAAATATTCATGCATTAGAAGGGTAGCTATCATGAGAAAAATGGTATCAAGGGCATTGCCTGTTTTGTTCATTTCTTTGTTTGTCATAGTGCAATCGGCTTATGCAGAGACACTTTCTGCGAGGCAGATCATGGATCGAGTGGATGCGGTAGACGATGGGGACCATGCCACACAGGATATGGAAATGGTGCTTATTGACAAGCGGGGTAATCAACGAGTGCGACATCTGACTTCATTTAGTCGCGATGAAGGAAAGAATGGCAAGGATCGTCATAGCATCATGTTTTTCGTCAGTCCTACGGATGTGAAAAATACTGGCTTTCTGACTTATGACTATGATGACGGGGATAAGGATGACGATCAGTGGCTTTATTTGCCGGCCTTAAAGAAAACCAAGCGCATTGCATCGTCTGATAAAAGTTCCAGTTTTATGGGGTCAGACTTTACCTATGCCGACATGACTAAACGGAAGTTGGATAATTATGGCTATACTTTGCTCAAGGAAGATGAGGTTAAGGGGCAGAAAGTATGGGTTATTGAGTCTGTGCCCAATAATGAAAAAGAAATCAAGGAAACCGGTTACACCAAGTCAGTCGTGTTTGTTCGCCAGGATAATTACATTGTTATCCGCAGTGTTAATTGGGTGAAGAAAGGTAAAAAACTAAAATATATGGAAGTGAAAAAATTAGAGAAAATTGATGGAATATGGATTGCCACTGCGCTTGATATGGCAACAAAAAAAGGTAAAAAGACATTGCATAAGACTGAGCTGCGGTTTTCCAATGTCAAGTTTAATCAAGCGCTAAACGATGACATGTTTTCTGTTCGTCGTTTGGAGAAAGGCATTTAGTGACTATTGATGAGCTGCCATTGGCAGCTTGAACTATGAGTAGAGAAGTATAATGAAAATCTGTTGTATCCCAGTTTTATTGCTTGTATTGCTGAGCCAGCCGCTGTTGGCTCAGGACGATCTAGAGGATGTTCTTGGTGGTTTTGACGATGAAAGCTCAGCTGATGTTGATCAGAGTTCCGCAGAACGCCGAGCGGTACCAATGGAGAAAACTGAGCCGAACAACTTGACTGGCAGTGCCGTGTTCAGTAGTAGCTATAACTATCAGGATCACCAATCCACATCACAGACAGACTATCGCGGATTTTCAAAGTTACGTACACAGCTTAATTTGCAGTATGACCGGGATCTTAGTGCTAAGTGGGAAGCACGTATTGCAGGCTATATATTCTATGACTGGATATATCGAAATCGCGGTAATCAGGATTATACCGATGAAGTACTTGACGAATATGAATGGGAAGCGGAACTCAAGGAGGTTTGGCTAAGAGGTAAGCTTTTAGACGATGTCGATGTCAAGATTGGTCGGCAGGTGGTTAATTGGGGTAGATCGGAAAGCCTGAGAGTGTTGGATCAGCTAAACCCATTGGACAACCGAGAGATTGGTCTGGGGGATATCGAAAATTTACGATTACCGGTCTTTATGGGGAAATTGGATTATTATTTTTATAAGTGGGATTTGAGTTTGATTGCAATTCCTGAAACAAAATTTAGTAAGAATCCGGTTTATGGCAGTGATTTTTACACCTATTCATTCGAAATTAGTGAAGACGAACCAACAGATATTGAAGATACCTCCTGGGCGCTCGGTTTAACCGGCATCTTTTCTGGTTGGGATGTCTCGTTTCATGCTGCTCGACTATGGGCTGATACACCTTATGTTGCACTTGAGAGCGGTTCATTGGTGCTAGAGCACAGTCGTATCAATTTATTTGGCACCGGCGGCAATTATTCTATGGGCAATTGGTTGTTTAAGGGCGAATTGGGATTGCTGGAAGACGTGGATTACACAACGACTTCGGCAATTGGATTGCCCACCGGTACAGTCTTGAAAAACCGAGTCGATGTCTTATTAGGTGTGGATTATACGATTGCGGATACGGTATTGACACTTGAGGTGGTTAGTCGGCGTATCGCAAACTATGGCGAGCAGGATTTGCTGAATACCAAGAAAAATATGATGGAAAGTTCGCTGCGCTATAATGGTCGGTTTATTAATGACCGCCTGAACATCACCGCGCTGGCTGTCGTTTTTGGTGATAGTGCGCAAAATGGCGTGATATACCGTTTGTCATCTGATTATGAGTTGCGCCAGTCGCTTAATTTAACCACCGGTGTGCTCATTTTCCGCAAAGGGGAAATCGTGCCGTATGATGGCATTGGGGAAAATGATCGAGTGTTTCTTGATATTAAGTGGAGTTTCTGACAGAAATCCTTGATGGTTTAAGCGCTAAAGAAAACGATAATTGTCAGTTGTTTTAGGTATCATTCGCGAGCAGCGACAACTCCCGGTAAAATCCAGCGGCGAAGAAAGGCGCGCATTTCCTCGTCGTTCTCATTTCTCGGACTCTTAATTAATAAGAGTGAGAGGAAAAAGCGTGTCATGACCTCTCCGATTTCAGATGAATGTTCTACCAGATCAGGGAAGTCCTTTACGCAATGTTCTGCAATTTGCGTTAAAGTGCCCAGACACAAGTTCGAATAAAAGACATGTTGATTAAATATTGGAGATAGTTTCGGATCGGAGAGCAACTGCAGATAGGGTTCTTCAGGAAGATGTTTGAGTGTAAACATCATCGCTTCAACAATCTTGTCTTCAATTGTTTCGAAGGTTTCGATATGTTCAATCAGTTTTTTTGAAAATTCTGCGGCGGAATCCATCAGTGCCGCGAGAATGACGGCATCTCGGTTTTTAAAGTAGTTATAAACTGTCTGGCGCGTGCAGCCTGCCTCTCGGGCGATATCATTTAACGAAGTTTTTTCCATCCCCCAGCGACGCACACAGGTGATGGCTCCCTGCATAACACGTTTTTTTGTTTCGCTTGGGCAATCCAGTGTATCCAGATTTAGTAGTATTTGGTCGATTGTAGGATTGTTCATAGGTATTGATTATATCGCATCGCCTCTGATAGATCAGCATTTCATTCAATGACATACAGGTAATATCACTGTAGAAAAGAATTCTTAACAATCACTGCCAATCGATTTCAGAAATTCATGCTGTACTCCAGAGGCAGTGCTGCTGCATTTTGGGTGTTGATGTCTGAAAAATACGGGTGAATAATAGATTTCGCCCATAATGCGGCATCACGCAGTAAAATGGCTATAATGGTACTTTATTAGTCAAGGCATAAGGAGTCGGCGGAATGAGATTGACAGCTAGGTCCATTGCCCTAATTTGTACCATAAGTATCTTAGTGTCTGCATGTGAACCCATGTATTTTGTTGATAAATCAACAGAATATATTCAAACCATGCGGCTGATTGATGCTTATCAGCTTGAGCGGAAAAGCAATCTGGTTTTCCCTGCATCGGCCAATTTTCTGGTTGCCCGTAATGCAGATGAAGACAATCAATACGCACAGGAAGCGGTATCCGATGCACTTCAACGATCTTTTGATTATTTTTTTAATAGTGTGACCGTTGCTGAGCAAAAGAAAGGTGTGATGGATGCGATACGTAATGCCAGAGTGAGTCATCAGGATTATTTGTTATACCCCAGACTGGAAGTGTGGGATACGGCTCTAAATCAGTGGCGAGCCTATAGCCATGAGCGATTACCCAGGCTGGAAGAACGCAAGAGTCAGCAAAGTCTATTAGGTGCCAAGAGTTGGAAATCAGCCAAATCCATTGCCGTTCAGGACGGTAAAAATAGTGCTCAGTTACGTCTTGAATTGGTGATATATGATGTGCCCAGCGGATTGCAGGTTGATACAATTCGCTTAAAAACAAGAATAGGGTTTTTTAGTGATTCATTTAAAAGGCCGTTGGAAGTATTAGAGGAACCATTGATGTCTCTTGCAGAGGTATTGTCTGGTGATGGGGGATACTACTAGACGTTATGAAAGGCCATATTGACCCGGAAGAAATAATTAGCGCTGCTGATTTACGTGAAGGAGCTGCTTTGCCGCCTATTGATAAATGGCAGCCCGACAAATGTATTGATATCGATATAAAAATTACCAGGGATGGAAGTTGGTATCATGAAGGGGAAGAGATTAAGCGCTTGCAACTGATTAAATTGTTTGCATCTATATTGAGGCGCGAAGATGACGGTCAGTATTACTTAGTCACACCTCAAGAGAAATATCGTATCCAGGTCGAGGATGTCCCCTTTGTCGCTGTGACTGTGTTAGAGAAAGGTGAAGATCTGGTATTTGCTACTAATGTTGCCGATTCAGTGGTGCTAAATGAAGATCACCCATTATGGGTGGATTTGGATTCCGATGGTCAACCGCTACCCTATATTAATGTGCGAGACAGGCTCAATGCGTTGATTAGCCGAAGTACGTTTTATCAGTTAGTCGACATGGGCGTTAAAAAGATCTCCGGTAACCAAAAAACCTTGGTTTTGCAAAGCGGTGGGAAGGAATTCTTGTTGGGTGAACGCTAGCTGCTTTCTGTATTAGTTTCGATCTAATCTGATTACTAAAAATCATCTCGCCTGATAGATTATGATCTGATCGTCTTTTGGGGTGCAACATTTACAAACTTCAACAATGTTCTACTATTGTTCCTGTCGAATGATTTGCATTTCCGTCATCATCTGGCCTGAATTCACGGATTCAGGTTTAGCAAACTGATTTGAGGCGAAAGAGTGATTAAGAGTCTAGCATCATTCTGGAAATCTTTTTTGGGTAGTGTTCGTGATTTGTTGCCCATTGTCGCTGTAGTACTCTTTTTTCAATTTCTGGTTCTACAGCAACCGTTACCTAATATGCTTGAGCTAATAGTGGGCATGTTATTGGTCGTGTTGGGATTAACTTTCTTTATCTATGGCCTGGAGATGGGGCTTTTCCCGATTGGCGAATCAATGGCCCATGCGTTTGCTCGTAAAGGAAGTGTGACTTGGTTATTGCTGTTCGCTTTTGCCTTGGGCTTTGGGGCTACCATCGCTGAGCCCGCGTTGATTGCCGTGTCGATGGAAGCGGCTGCCATTGCTGCCGATGGCAATGTAATAGTGAATAATGAGGACGCGAAATACAGCTACGCAACCGGTTTGAGGTTAACTGTTGCGTTATCGGTGGGATTGGCGATTGTTATCGGAGTTATTCGTATTCTGAAAGGCTGGCCTATTCACTATCTCATTATCGGGGGTTACATTCTGGTCGTTTTAATGACAATGATTGCGCCAAAGGAAATTATTGGTATTGCGTACGATTCCGGGGGGGTAACCACGTCTACTATTACTGTGCCCCTGGTGACGGCATTGGGTGTGGGGCTCGCATCATCGATCAAAGGTAGAAATCCCATGGTAGATGGCTTTGGTCTGATTGCTTTTGCTTCCTTAACGCCCATGATTTTCGTCATGGTCTATGGCATGCTGATATGAATGGGTTGATCAGTGCGTTTGCTGCTACATTTCTGTCGACCATCAGAGATGTACTTCCCATCGTTACAATTATTTTTGCTTTTCAATTTTTTGTTATCCGAAAATCCGTTCCGAACTTCCGTAAAGTATGTTTTGGCTTTTTTTATGTATTGATTGGTTTGTCACTGTTTTTGTTAGGCTTGGAAAAGGCACTTTTCCCGCTGGGTCGAACAATGGCTGAGCAGTTAACTGCGCCACATTTTATTATGGAAAGTGGAGACCTGAGCCAAGTGAGCTGGAAGGATTACTATTGGGTTTACTTGTTTGCTTTTTTTATCGGTTTGAGTACAACCCTTGCAGAACCTTCATTAATGGCTGTGGCGATCAAAGCCAATGAGGTTTCAGGGGGAGCTATCGGTATTTGGGGGTTGCGGATTGCTGTCGCCTTTGGTGTGGCGTTTGGAATTGCCTTGGGGAGTTATCGCATCGTAGTCGGTGACCCTATCCATTATTATATTATTGGTGGCTATATTGTTGTGGTCATACAAACCTTTTTTGCGCCAAAATTGATTATACCCTTGGCTTATGATTCGGGAGGCGTTACAACATCCACCGTAACAGTCCCGCTGGTTGCTGCCTTGGGTTTGGGGTTGTCGGAAACAGTGCCTGGGCGTAGCCCTTTGATTGATGGTTTTGGTTTGATTGCCTTTGCCAGCTTGTTTCCAATAATAGCGGTGATGTTTTATGCACAGTTAGCTGAAGCACAATCGCGAATAGCACTTTTTAAGAAACAAAAACTGACCGTTACAGCCCGCAAATAGAGGAGGGGTATTCATTATGCATTTTAAAATGATTATTGTATTTGCTGACGATGATAAAACAAATGCTGTTATGGATGCTGCGAGAAAGGCAGGAGCCACAGGCTCAACCATTATCAGCAATGCCAGAGGAGAAGGTCTGAAAAAAAGTAAAACCTTCTTTGGTTTATCGTTGGAGACTCAGCGTGATGTTCTGCTCTTTCTTGTTGAGGAGCATCTTAGCCGGCATATTCTGGAAGAAATTGACAAGGCAGGGCGATTTGACGACTCCTCAGGTACCGGCATCGCTTTTCAAATTGATGTTGAAGATGCGATTGGGGTCAAACACCAAATTGAAGAACTCACAACTATGGTTGGGAACAAACTATGAGTGAAGCAATATTGATTCGTACGCGTGATATCATGACACATCATTATGTTCAGCTCGATGGATTGACGACTGTAAAAGATGCGCTGAATGAGCTGATTGCTGCCGAGGCGAATGTGGTCATTGTTAACAAACGAAGTGAGAAAGATGAATACGGTATTGTGCAGTTGTCGGATATCGCAAAAAAGGTACTTGCAAAAGATCGATCGGCTGATCGAGTCAATGTCTATGAAATTATGACCAAGCCGGTCATTAGCGTGTCACCGGATATGGATGTCCGTTACTGCTCACGATTATTTCTTAGTTTTGGTTTGGCAAGCGTGCCGGTTATTGAAAAAGGTCAGGTTGTCGGCATTGTGAGTTACAACGAGCTGGTGTTGCGTGGGTTAGTTAAGATGCAGGCGCTCTGATAGTTCAGCACCTTAGTTCCTCTCGCTACGATTCAACTGAGTTTTCTAGGTTAAATTGACTTACAGTAATAAAAATGGCGATTCGAAAATCGCCATTTTTATTAGTAGTGCAATCTAAAGCGCTTACATATTCGGATAATTCGGTCCGCCTGAGCCTTCCGGTGTTACCCAATCAATATTTTGCGCAGGGTCTTTTATGTCACAGGTTTTGCAGTGTACGCAATTTTGGCCATTGATCTGAAATTGTTTTTCACCCTTGTCATCTTCCACAATCTCATAAACACCTGCCGGGCAATAGCGTTGCGCAGGCTCATCGTAAATGGGAAGATTGTGTTGAATGGGAATATTGGGATCTTTCAGCGTTAAATGACAGGGCTGATCTTCCTCATGGTTTGTGTTGGACATGAATACCGAAGATAGACGGTCGAAGGTGATCTCATTATCGGGTTTGGGGTATTCGATTTTTTTGCATTCGCTGGCTGGCTTAAGTTGTTCATGGTCCGGATGAGGGTCACGTAAGGTCCAGGGCGTTTTGCCTCCGAATAATTTCAAGTCCATAACAACTAGACCGGCACCAATCAGATTACCAAACTTATGCTGGTATGCGCATACATTGCGCTGGTGATGTAGTTCTTGATAGGCCCAGGAACTCTCAAATGCCTGTTTGAATTCAGGCAGTTCTTCGCCAGATTTGCTGTCATTGCTAATGGCTTTATGAACGACCTCGGCAGCGACAATCCCTGTTTTCATTGCAGTGTGATTGCCTTTTATTTTAACAAAATTCAATGTGCCAGCATCGCAGCCAATTAACAATCCGCCAGGGAAGGCCATTTTAGGCAGTGATTGCATGCCGCCTTTTGCGATTGCTCGTGCGCCATAGCATAAGCGTTTGCCGCCAGCGAGTGTATCTTTTATCAGTGGGTGTGTTTTGTAGCGCTGAAAATCATCGAAAGGACTCAGGTGTGGATTGCTATAACACAGGTCGGTAATCAGGCCCAAGGCCACCTGGTTGTCTTCCATATGGTACATAAAGGATCCACCGGCAGCGCCGTTGGGCAGCAAAGGCCATCCGATTGAGTGTCTGACGAGTCCTGGCTGATGTTTTGCCGGATCAATTTCCCAGATTTCCTTGACACCAATACCGTAATGTTGCGGATCAGAGTCCTTGTCTAGATTGAATTTTTCGATTAGGCGTTTACCTAAATGTCCGCGACAGCCTTCGGCAAACAGGGTGTATTTTGCGTGTAACTCCATCCCGGGCATATAAGTGTCTTTTTGAGAGCCGTCTTCAGCGATCCCCATATCTCCGGTTAAAACGCCTTTAACCTGACCATTGTCATGATAAAGAATGTCGGCAGCAGGGAAGCCGGGGTATATTTCCGCACCCATTGCCTCGGCTTGTTCTGCTAACCAGCGGCATAGATTACCCAGACTTATCACATAATTGCCGTGATTGTGCATAACACTGGGCATCAAAGCGCCAGGTACCTTGATGGCTTTTTCGCCGCTGGTCATAAAATAAATTTCATCTCCAGTCACCGGGGTGTTTACTGGAGCGCCTTTTTCCTTCCAATCAGGAAAAAGTTCATCCAATGCGCGTGTTTCAAGCACCGCACCGGATAGTATATGAGCACCGACTTCGGAGCCTTTTTCTACAACACAAACGCTGATGTCCTGTCCGGTTTCTTCGCTCAATTGACGGATACGGCAAGCGGCTGATAAGCCAGAAGGACCTGCACCGACGATGACAACGTCGAATTCCATTGATTCACGTTCCACAATGATTACCCTCAAATTGCTGGTTTTGAAGTTAACTGGCGCTTTTAGCGATCAAAAAATGGCTGATTCGCCAGCAAGTTAGTGGGAAAAAGCGGCGCTATTATATAGATTATTTGTTTAAAAGGCTAATGACATGATTGAGTTGCTTAAATAATAACTAACTGAAATGTATGGAATTATGAGTGCAGAGCGTAAGCGCTTTTTGCTTGATATTTAGTTTTTGTGGTTATTGATTGAGATAGGCCATGGATTTGGTTGAAAGGGCGGCGCTTGGCAGGGTCTTGGCTATTGACGTTGCTGTGATTTAAGGTCAAGATATGGCACCTTTTTTATGTTGCGTCTTTAACGTGCGCAAATTTATATCTGAGGCTTGTTTGAGCTCAAGGTATTGATGTCAGCACGTTAGCGCAGTGTTACCTCCAAACCTAAATTATAAATTAAACGGGTAATCTATGAAGATTCTTGTTGCAGTTAAACGAGTTGCTGATGCGAACGTAAAGGTTCGAGCAAAAGCAGATGGTAGTGACGTAGATCTGGCAAACGTCAAAATGGCAATTAACCCCTTTTGTGAAATCGCTGTCGAGGAAGCGGTTCGTTTGAAAGAGAAAGGCGTTGCGACGGAGATAATTGCAGTATCTGTCGGCGATAAATCAGTACAAGAACAGATTCGGACAGCACTGGCCTTGGGTGCTGATCGTGGCATTCAGGTGGATGCGCCAAAGGACACGCAGCCACTGGCTATCTCAAAATTGCTAAAAGCTATTGTTGAAAAGGAATCGGTTGATCTGGTTATTGTTGGTAAGCAGTCTATTGATGGTGATAATAATCAAACCGGTCAGATGCTGGCGGCATTGGCTGGCATGTCTCAAGCGACTTTCGCTTCGGAATTGATTTTTGAAGACGGCAAAGCCTCTGTGACCCGTGAAGTAGACGGTGGATTGCAAACTATCAGCTTAAATCTGCCTGCGGTAGTCACCGCTGATCTTCGTTTGAATGAGCCGCGTTATGCTTCATTGCCAAACATTATGAAAGCTAAGAAAAAGCCGCTAGACGTTCTTACCCCTGATGACCTGGGCGTGAGTGTCGCACCTACCCTGATCACCGTGAAGGTTGAGCCACCCGCCGAGCGTCAAGCTGGCGTTAAAGTGGAAAGTGTGGAGCAGTTGATCGATAAACTGAAAAATGAGGCGAAGGTAATATAAGATGAGTATTTTAGTTGTAGCAGAGCATGACAACAGCACCCTCAAGGGCGCTACGCTGAATACCGTCGCCGCAGCCAAGGCGATCGGTGGTGATATTACTGTTTTGGTCGCAGGTGCTAATTGCGCTGATGTTGCTGAAGCAGCGGCAAAAGTTGATGGTGTTAGCAAGGTTCTAGCTGCTGACAATGCCGCGTATGAACATCAATTGGCAGAGAATATATCATTGCTGGTTGCTGAGATCGGTAAAGAGTTTTCTCACATACTGGCCGGAGCAACCTCGAATGGCAAAAATATTATGCCAAGAGTCGCTGCTTTATTGGACGTTGCTCAGATTTCTGAGATTATCAGTGTAGAAAGCGCAGATACTTTCAAACGACCAATCTATGCCGGTAATGTGATTGCCACTATCCAATCATCGGATGCCATAAAGGTTATTACAGTGCGTGGTACAGCGTATGATCCTGTGGCTGCAGAGGGTGGTTCAGCCAGTGTGGAGAGTGTGGCATCAGTACAGGATGCAGGCTTGTCCAGTTTTATCAAAGAAGAGCTGGCTGTATCGGATCGTCCTGAGCTGACTTCTGCGAAGGTAATTATCGCTGGTGGCCGAGGCATGCAGAACAGTGAAAGCTTCAAAATGCTTGAGTCTGTTGCTGACAAGCTTGGAGCTGCTGTTGGTGCGTCTCGAGCAGCTGTTGATGCGGGTTTTGTTAGTAATGATATGCAGGTTGGTCAGACAGGTAAAATCGTTGCGCCTGACTTATATATCGCAGTGGGCATTTCCGGCGCTATTCAACACCTGGCGGGCATGAAGGATAGCAAGGTCATTGTTGCTATCAACAAGGACGAAGATGCGCCCATTTTTCAGATTTCGGATTACGGTCTGGTTGCAGATTTGTTCGAGGCAATGCCAGAGCTGGAGCAGCAGTTGTAATATCGATATCGGAGTAATAAAAAACCCGGCATTGCCGGGTTTTTTATTACCTCACGAAAATGGTGTTTAAATTATATCAATCACGACGCAGTTTATCTGAAACTGCTACCGGATTCGGATAGTTAAAAATCACGATGTAGGAGGAGACAATAAACGTAATGATTGCTGTTGCCTGTATTAAGTGAGAAGCGTGTTTGCCGATAAGTTCGGTATCCACAGCGATATACGCAATCAACAGAGAAAACTCGCTGATCTGTCCTAAACGAAAGCCGACATCCCAGGCAAGATGACGTGTTTCACTCAAGCGACTTAATAACAGTCTGAACACAACCGGTTTAATCACAAGCATCATAATGGCGAGAATTAGCGCTGGAGCCGCAATTTGTTGAATAAGCGCCAAATCAAATTGCGCGCCGAGTGAGAAGAAAAACAGGATCAGGAAAAAATCCCGAAGAGGGCGCAAATTGACCGCTATATATTGCGCGATTGGACTGGTGGCAATTGAAATGCCGGCAATAAAAGCGCCAATTTCCTCAGACAGCCCCAAAGTGTTAGCAAGTTCCGCCATGCCCAAGCACCAACCGATAGCCGTCAGAAAAATGTATTCATGAAAATGGTCAAATCGAGAAATAAGCTTTAGCAAAACCAGTCGAACAAACAGGACTGAGGCACCAATGACAAGGGGGAGGGCCGCCAGTGTCAGCAGTAAATTGTTTAACTGAAAATCACCGGTTTTGCTGTCCATTAGAATCAGTAGGACAAAGATGGCAATCACATCTTGCAATAGCAGCAGGCCAATCATTAATTCTCCAGTGTGTTTATGATGCAATACGGTCGTCGGTAGTAGTTTGATTCCGATAATCGTGCTGGAGAACATCATTGCTGATCCGATAATAAGACTCTCGTTTATGCTATAGCCAAACAGGGTTGCCACTGTAAAACCCACAATGGCAAAAAGACTTGAACTGATAATGGCAACCAGAGTGGCTTTTTTGACTACAGACAGTAGTGCCTGGGGCTGCATATCCAGTCCCAAAAGAAAAAGAAGAAAAATAATGCCGATTTGTGAAATTTCACTGAGCAAGCTGGTATCTTGAATAAATTCCAGACCATAAGGGCCGATGATCATTCCCAGTACAATATAGGCAATGATCAGAGGCTGCCGCGTATACAGCGCCAGGGAGGCGAAAACTGCAGCACCTGTGAAAATCAGGAAAAACGAGAAGGTTAGACTAACGTCTTCCATTGAACGCCTATTGCAGGTAAATGATTAGCAGTGAGTGCTTGCCGGCGGCAAACAAGCTGCTAATCGGTCAGATTAATCCGCCGGTGCAGCTGTTTCAACGATGCCGGTACAATGGCTCTGAGTTATCAGCCGTGCCCTGATACGCATGCTGAAAATCCTGCAGGCTGGCCATGGCCTCTTCAGCAGTATCATTTTCTCGCAGCACAAAGCTATCAAAACCACATCGCTTCATAAAAAATAGCTGATCTCTCAGTACATCGCCAATCGCACGCAATTCTCCTTCAAATTGGTATTGTCTCCGTAAGGTGTCGGCATAACTGAATCCCCGACCATCAGAGAATACAGGGAAATTGATTGCGACCAGAGGCAGATTTGGCAAATCGTCAGCCAATAGCGTGGGCGGTTCATCACTGTCAAGCCATACACCGATGGTTGTTTTCTGTGAAAGCTGCTCGTGGCAGGATTTCCATACTTTCAATGGCACAATAATGTGCTCGCTTTGCGCTAAATCAGTAACTGAGGTTATATTTTTATCGCTTATCAATCGCCAGGAGTCTTCTACTACCTGATTGTTTTTAATCAGCTTTGTCATATACTTGCTCCTTAAACGGGGTTATGCCGACACGACGATAAGTGTCAATAAAAGACTCCTGTTCAACTCTCATTTGAACGTAGGTATCTATAATTTTGACAATGATGCCTGCAATTTCGGTATGGGAAAATGACGGGCCCAGAATTATCCCCAACGATGTGTTCAGGCTGGGGTCGCCACCGAGACTGACCTGGTAGAATTCCTGTCCTCTTTTATCGACACCCAGAATGCCGATGTGACCCATATGATGATGTCCGCAACCGTTCATACAGCCGGAGATATTCAGCCTAATATTACCCAGATCGTACAGATAATCCAGGTCATCAAATGTTCGCTGAATAGATTCTGCAACCGGGATAGATTTGGCGTTTGCCAATGAACAATAGTCGCCGCCAGGGCAGCAGATGATATCGGTCAGACACCCAATATTGGGAGTAG
Organism: Gammaproteobacteria bacterium; assembly: GCA_003353945.1. GTDB lineage: Bacteria > Pseudomonadota > Gammaproteobacteria > Pseudomonadales > PIVM01 > PIVM01. The sequence continues at coordinate 11,032 of PIVM01000026.1, read as the reverse complement.
CAAAACCCAGTTTGAACAGTTCTTGCCACAGCAGATAAAGATCGGATTTTTTGACATCGGCCATCACCATGTTTTGTTCATGAGTCGATCGTACTTCTCCAAATGAGAATGTATCGGCAAGATTGGCAATGGCTTCGAGTTGCTGATCTGTCACATTGCCTGTAGCAATGCCTGTGCGCTTTAAGGATAGTGTCACGGCGCTGTAACCGTCGATTTTGTGTGCAAACGTGTTATGGGACAACCACTGCGCAAAAGCATTGTTTTGCTGGGATTGCTGGTTTAAATTCTGGTTGCATTCCAATACATCTACAGTTTCGTATGGCCGGGGGGCAAAATCTTTTTTAATGCGCGCCAGTTCTTTATCCGTTAATGTCGCAGTCCCGCCTTTTATCAACGCCCATTCTTGATCGACTTTGTTGCGAAATGCAGAAATACCCATTGCGCGAACCAGAATTTTTATTCTGGCTTTGTATTTGTTGTCTCTGCAGCCGAGTTGGTTGTAAACCCGCAGAATGGCTTCCAAATAGGTCAGCAGGTCTTTTTCCGGCAGGTAGGGATTGATCAGTTCAGCAACTACCGGTGTGCGACCAAGGCCTCCACCAACGTAAATGCGGTAACCGACTTCCTGCATTTCATTTTCAGTCAGTTCAACAGCAATATCATGTACCCTGATGGCAGCCCTGTCATTTTGTGCACCACAAACAGCAATCTTGAATTTGCGTGGAAGAAAAGCAAATTCAGGATGAAAAGTAGACCACTGGCGAATCATTTCGCAATAGGGGCGAGGGTCAATCCGTTCATCAGCAGCCACACCAGCAAACTGGTCAGAGGTAACATTGCGAATACAGGCGCCACTGGTTTGAATGGCATGCATTTGAACAGCGGCCAGTTGTTCCAAAATATCAGGGACTTCCTCAAGGCGTGGCCAGTTCATTTGTATATTTTGTCGGGTGGTGAAATGAACATAGCCTTTATCGAAATCCCGGCTGATTTTTGCTATTGCCCGAAGTTGATGGGAGGATAGTAAGCCGTAGGGAACAGCGATACGCAAAAGCGGCGCCAGACGTTGAATATAAAGACCATTTTGCAAGCGTAGTGGCAAAAACTCGTTTTCACTCAACTCACCTTTCAGGAAACGTTGGGTTTGGCTCCTGAACTGCTTTACACGATCATCCAGCATCTGTTGATCGTATCCGTCGTATTGGTACATTACATATAACCTGTACGTTTCGAGCAGAATACTGTGCATTCTACCCGCGTTGTTTATTTGGCCACTGTGATGTCGTCGCAGTGGCGTAAAAAGGCCGAGAGCATACTATAAATATTAAGGACAAACGAGACGTGTACTCACTTGTAAGCCTTAATGTTCTATATTATCTGTGCCTATGTATATGCCAAATTGGGTGAAAGCCAGCTTTCAATTTCCTGCACTGAGTTTGATTTCCTTTTTGCTAGATTTTCCACCTGGTCTTTATCTATCTTGCCAACCGCAAAATATTGGCTTTGTGGATGGGAGAAATACAGTCCACTCACAGAAGCCGCCGGCATCATGGCGAAATGTTCGGTTAAGCTGACGCCACAATTATCCGTCGCTGAAAGAAGTCGGAACAAAGTATCTTTTTCAGAATGGTCAGGACATGCCGGATATCCAGCGGCAGGGCGAATGCCTTGATACCGCTCTTTAATCAGCTCTTGATGATTTAATGTTTCGTTTGGCGAGTAGCCCCAGAATGTTGTTCTCACTTTCTGGTGCATATGCTCGGCAAATGCTTCGGCAAGTCGATCCGCCAGTGCTTTGACCATAATGGCGTTATAGTCATCATTGTTTTGCTCATATTGAGCAACCAATTTATCGACACCGATTCCCGCAGTGCAAACAAAACCACCGACATAATCACCAATATCTTGGTCTTTTGGTGCAATGAAATCTGCCAGCGACAAATTGGGTTTGCCGTCTGGTTTTTCCGCCTGTTGCCTTATTTGATATAGGGTGGCGATTGTCTCGTTACGTTCATCATCTTTGTAGAGTTCAATGTCATCGTCATTGATCTGATTGGCAGGCCAGAAACCAATAGCAGCACTTGCCCGGATCAATCGTTTCTCAATCAGCTCGTCCAGCATTTGTTTGGCGTCATCAAATAAAGTGCTGGCCTGCTTTCCGATTACGTCATTACTCAATATATCGGGATATTTGCCGGCTAGATCCCAGGTCAGGAAAAAGGGTGTCCAGTCGATCAGATTAACCAGTTCTTGCAGAGGGTAATCATCAAAGACTTTCGTGCCGATAAACTCAGGTTTTGGTGGCTGATAGTTTGACCAATCCAACGGCTGTTTGTTCTTCACCGCATCGACATAACTGAGCAAGCGCCTGTTGGCTGATCGCTTTGCGTACCGTTCTCTGAGCTGATGGTATTGCTGTTGAGTGTCCTGTATAAACTGTTTTTTGGATTCCTTGTTAAGCAATTTGGCTGCCACTGACACGCTGCGAGAGGCGTCGGGAACATAGACCGTAATATCTTTTGAATAGGCCGGTTCAATCTTAATGGCTGTATGGGCTTTGGACGTAGTAGCCCCACCGATCATGACAGGGATTGAAATCGATTGGCGCTGCATTTCCTTGGCAATGTGGACCATTTCATCGAGAGACGGTGTGATCAGACCGCTTAAACCGATAATATCAACATTTTCTTCCTTGGCTTTTTTAAGGATATCCTCACAGGGCACCATTACCCCCATGTCGATGATTTCAAAATTGTTGCACTGCAGTACGACACTCACAATATTTTTGCCAATATCATGCACATCCCCTTTGACTGTCGCCATAAGGATCTTTCCATTGGAGCTGGCGGCACCGTCTTCTTTTTCCTCTTCGACATAGGGCATCAAATACGCCACTGCCTGCTTCATCACACGGGCACTTTTTACCACTTGTGGAAGAAACATTTTTCCTTCACCAAACAGGTCACCGACGACATTCATGCCATCCATCAAGGGGCCTTCGATAACATGAATAGGGCGCTCTGCTTGCTGTCTGGCCTCTTCAGTATCTTCTACAATATACTGAGTGATACCTTTGACTAGCGCGTGCTCAATCCGTTTGTTTGCGGGCCATTGTCGCCAGGCTTTTTCTTCTGTTTTGGCTGTTGAAGTACTGCCATCTTGTTTGTAATTTTCTGAAATTGATAACAGATTGTCGGTCGCTTCCGGGGAACGGTTTAATATCACATCTTCGACAGCGTTACGCAATTCATCCGGCAGATCATCGTAGACGGCCAACTGGGACGCGTTGACAATACCCATATCAAGACCAGCTTTGATGGCGTGGTATAAGAAGACAGAGTGTATGGCCTCACGCACGGTGTTATTGCCACGGAAAGAAAATGAGACATTACTCACTCCTCCAGAAATCAGCGCTTGTGGCAGTTGAGTTTTGATAAAGCGGCATGCATTGATAAAATCCAGTGCGTAGTTGTTGTGCTCTTCAATGCCGGTGGCGACAGCAAAAATATTGGGGTCAAAGATAATGTCTTGTGCAGGAAAACCGACCTCATTCACTAAAATATCATAGGAGCGTTGACAGATTTCTTCTTTGCGCGCCTGTGTGTCAGCTTGCCCAGACTCATCAAAGGCCATAACAATAATGGCTGCACCATAGCGCAGACATTGTTTGGCTTTTTGTTTAAATTCGTCCTCACCTTCTTTGAGGCTTATGGAGTTAACGACGGATTTTCCTTGAACACACTTCAAACCGGCTTCAATAACGTCCCATTTCGACGAGTCGATCATCAGTGGGGCGACGGCGGTTGTGGGTTCCAGTGCTAACAGATTCAGGAAATGCGTCATGGCTTTTTGGGCATCCAGCATGCCTTCGTCCATATTGACATCAACAATCTGAGCACCCGCTTCTACCTGCTGCTGTGCGATTTCCAGTGAGGTATCGTAATTGCCTTCCAGGATCAAACGCTTGAAACGAGCCGAACCGGTCACATTACAGCGTTCACCGATATTCACGAAGAGCGTTTGTTCGTCGATATTAAAAGGTTCCAGTCCGCTAAGCCGACAAGCAGGTTTGATTGACGGGCGTTGGCGCGGAGGGATGTTCCTGACGGCTTCACTCATAGCTTGAATATAGGCAGGGTTAGTCCCACAGCAGCCACCGACAATATTCAACAAGCCATTGCCGGCAAAATCGGCAATGATATTGGCCATGTTTTCAGGTGTTTCATCGAATCCACCGAGTTCGTTGGGCAGACCTGCGTTTGGGTGACTGCTGATATAACAGTCTGCAACGCGTGACAGCTCTTCAATGTAAGGGCGAAGCTCCTCAGCACCAAGCGCGCAGTTTAGCCCGATACTGATTGGCTTTGCATGGCGAAGTGAATTCCAGAAGGCTTCCACGGTTTGTCCGGTCATTGTGCGACCACTCTTGTCAGTAATCGTACCCGATATCATGATGGGCAATTGAATATCATTGTTATCGAAATATTCTTGTACGGCATAAATGGCCGCCTTCGCATTTAATGTATCGAACACCGTTTCGATTAAAATAATATCGACGCCACCTTCGACCAGTCCTGCCGTTGCTTCTGTATAATCGCTAACCAGTTGGTCAAACGTAATATTTCGTGCAGCAGGGTTATTCACATCACAGATCGTGCAGGCGCCCTTGCTGGTGGGGCCAATGACCCCAGCGACAAAACGCGGTTTGGAAGGGTTTTCCGCCGTCACCTGGTCAGCAGCCTGGCGGGCCAGTTGGGCTGAAGTGACATTGATTTCCTTGGCCAGCTCCGGCATATCGTAGTCCGATAATGACGCGCGAGTGGCGTTAAATGTGTTGGTTTCAATAATATCCGCACCGGCTCGTAAATACGCGAGATGAATTTCTCGGATAATATGAGCTTGAGTCAATGACAATAGGTCATTATTGCCCTTAATATCTTTGTGATAGCCGGAAAACCGATCGCCGCGATAATCGGCTTCCTCAAGCCGATAAGTTTGTATCATGGTACCCATTGCCCCATCCAGCAGCATGATACGTTGCTCAAGAGCGTTAGAGAGTTGATCAATTCGTACAGACCTATCGTTCATTGGGTATCCTTGGGTGAGGTATGGATGATGAAAAATTAAAGCTGTGTATTGTAGCAAATTCATCAGATGGATGGGGGGTGAATGTAGGTATCGCCTAAACCCAAGTAATTTAGTATAATATTGGGCAATGTCCCAACTGGAAATGAGAAAATACGCATGATAACCGTTACAAATTCTGCATTGGACTATCTAAAAGGACTACTGGCGAAACAGGAGGACGATGTCATTGGCATCCGGATTTTTATTAATTCACCCGGCACACCAAGGGCCGAAACCTGCGTAGCCTATTGCAGAGAGTCAGATATTCAGGAAGGCGATGAGAAAAAGGTTTATGGTGAAATTACGGCTTATTATGACGGTCGAAGCATACCTTTTCTAGAAGATGCTGTGGTAGATTATTCAGAGGATCGTTTTGGCGGACAGCTAACCATCAAAGCACCCAATTCAAAAATGCCTCAAGTAAGCGCAGACAGCACCTTGGAAGATCGTGTTAACTATGTACTTTATAATGAGGTTAACCCGAGCCTGGCTTCCCATGGGGGAGAGGTGTCATTAATCGAAATCACCGAGGATAATATTGCGGTATTGCAATTTGGTGGCGGTTGCCAGGGGTGTGGAATGGTCGATGCGACCTTAAAAAATGGCGTAGAAAAAACTTTAGTTGATCAGCTTCCTCAGTTAAAAGGCGTTAGGGATATTACCGATCATACTGACCGGTCTAATGCGTACGCTTAGGTTTTATTCAGGTGGTTTCTGAGTATTTCCTCTAATCGTTTGTTATTCATGTATTTGTTAACACCGTATAGTTAGTTTGTTGCAGCTCGATTTTTGACTAATTAACCAAAAATTAAAGGCATCTGCATAGCATTTGCGTTAGAATTACTTCCCTTGTCAAAATGGAAATCAAATGAGGTAGTAAAATGGCTAGACCATTAGAATTTGATAAAGATGTTGCAATCAATGCGGCAATGGAGCAGTTCTGGCGTGAGGGATATGAAGCCAGCTCAATTCAGAAGCTTCTGGATACGATGGGCATTAATCGGGGCAGTTTATATTCTTCTTTTGGAGATAAAGAAAGTTTGTTTAAAACTGTACTGTCACGTTATGAGCAGATGATCGATCAGCATGCTTCTTCAACCCTGTTGACTATTGAGGATCCGCTTGAGGCTATCTATCAGTTTTTAACGGTGCGTTATCAAAAATCGTCAAAAAAACAGATTGCCAACGGCTGTCTGTTGTTCAATTCCCTGAATGAACTCAGTCATACGGAGCCAAAACTAGCGCGTTTAGCAGCTAAAAAACAAAATGAATTAGAAAAGATGATAGCTGCTCGCATGAAAGATGCTCAGAAGATGGGGTTGATCAGCATGACCACTGACTGCAATCATATAGCAAGTTTTTTATTGGTGGTGATGGGAGGGCTTACTGTGCGCTCCAAACAGAACCCAGATAAGAAAGAAATAATGTCCATAATTAGTACTGCGATGAAAGCTGTTGCTTAAGTGCTGTTATAAAAAAATTAATAATTCCCGCCTGATGGCGGGATTTTTTTGTCTGAAAAGACTGCTAATGGTCGTTTAGTTCTGTGTATAGGCTTCAGTGATTAGGTTTATTTTCTCGCCTGCAGCTTGTTACGATTATGCTCACTGAGCTATAACCGATAGTAAATAAACGAAGGTTGTTTATCCCCGTTTGACCTGCTTGTTTGAAATTTATTATTACATCTCCATATTTTTCCTTACCGAAGAATTGTTTGACGAGTTTATGGAACTCCTAAACAGAACTCTTATTCTTGTGAAGTCCAGAAAACCATTTATTGATTGGGTTAATGGAGAAAATGAACTGCGATCCTTGTCACATTAAAAAAGTGTGGCTATAGTTAGATACAGGTCACAGATAAAGGCAACCGTACATGAAAGTGTGGGTACGCAAAGTTACCGGCCTAAGGAGATTAATCTCTATGGCAGCGGGATTACCTAAGTGAATATGCCCAATATTGGGTCCCCTACATATTCCGTCTCTGAGATCAGTATCAATTAACCTGTTTTTTCAGGTTAATTGGTGCGTTTTATTTGGTTTTCTTGCATCAAACGAGATAGAAGGCCCTTGCTTTTGCCCGGGGATGCTTATGCTCTTCTCAAGGGCAATACACCTTTTAGCTTTTGATACATCGATCTTAGTGATTTTTCAGTTGTATCCCAGTCAATGCAGGCATCGGTAATGGAGATGCCGTATTTGAGCTTGTCATTACTATCTGGCTGATTGCCCCAGCCTATGTTGCTTTCAACCATCAGACCAACAATGGATTGGTTTCCTTCCAAAATCTGATTGCTTACATTATCCATGATCAAGGGTTGTCTTGCCGGATCTTTATTGGAATTGGCGTGACTGCAATCAATCATAATATTTGATGAAATTCCGGCTTTTTCCATTGTTTGCTCACATAGTGCGACATTGACTGAATCGTAGTTAGGGCCGTTACTGCCGCCACGAAGTACAATATGCCCATTGGGATTTCCTTTGGTATGAATGATCGATACTTGTCCTTTGCTGTTGATTCCAAGAAACCGATGCGGATTTGCAACTGATTGCAGTGCATTAATGGCAACGTCCAGGCCTCCATCTGTGCCGTTTTTAAAGCCGACCGGCGATGACAGGCCGCTGGCCATTTCCCGGTGAGTTTGTGACTCGGTTGTGCGAGCGCCGATGGCAGACCAACAAATAACATCTTGCAGATATTGGGGCGAGATTGGATCCAGCGCTTCTGTTGACGTGGGTAGGCCTAATTCTGCGATATCCAGAAGCAGCTTACGTCCGATATGCAAACCTTCCTGGATGTTGAAGGAATCATCCAAATAGGGATCATTAATCAAACCCTTCCAGCCGACGGTAGTACGTGGTTTTTCAAAATAGACGCGCATTACAACAAGCAAGGTATCGTTTATCTCGTCGGCGAGTTTTTTTAAACGCTTGGCGTAGTCCATAGCGGCTTCAGTATCGTGAATAGAGCAGGGGCCAACCACAGCGAATAAACGGTGATCTTTGCGATTCAGGATGTTCTCTACCGCTGAGCGAGCCTCAACGGTGGTCTTGCGCGCCGCAGCTGATTCTGGCAGGGTTTTTTTTAGCTGATCCGGCGTAATTAATAGTTGCTGGGAGTTTACGTTAATATTGTCAATTACTGGGTCGGTCATGGTTTATCTTATCCTGTCAAAAACCGGTTGCTTACAATTAGGTAATGAAACATCGCACTTAATAATACCTAGGTCAATAGGCTTCAGTTTTCGTTACTGACAGTTTTATGTGGTCTTTCTGATATTGCGATGAAGGAGATAATGTTGTTTCTGGCAGGATTGGTATAACAAAAGCAATCAGAGATACCCGTTTGAGGGTTTAAATCAGAGTGTTTTGATCAGAAATGTCATGGTTTTTGCGAGCGTCTATCGCCATAATGACGACCAAGCTACAAATGCTGATCGACGGAGATAATTTATGAAATTAGGCTTACATGAAGGCTACTGGCAGCGCGACCCTTTGCCCAATTATATTGAATTGGCGCAGGAAGCTGAGTCCTTGGGGTTTGGTTCCGTGTGGACGGCAGAAGCGTATGGCTCCGATGCGCTGACGCCGTTGGCTGCTATTGCATCCCACACCAGCAAAATAAAATGCTGCACAGGTGTGATGCAGTTATCAGGCCGTACACCGGCGTGCGCTGCTATGTCAGCTCTAACGCTGGATCACATCTCCAATGGTCGTTTGTGTCTGGGCGTTGGTGTGTCAGGACCTCAGGTGGTTGAAGGCTGGTACGGTCAGCCATTTAATCGTCCTTTGGAACGCACAAGAGAATGGATTAATATTTTTCGCCAGGTGATTGCCCGTGAAGCACCGGTAGAAATCGATGGTAATCAATATCAGCTGCCATTGCAGGGCGGTATGGGTTTGGGTAAACCGTTGAAGTCGATTACACACCCTTTGCGTAAAAAGATTCCGGTATTTCTGGGAGCTGAAGGACCTAAAAATATACAGCTGGCGGCGACTGAGTTTGATGGTTGGTTACCGATTTTTGTCTCACCCTATCGGATGGATATATTCGATGAAAGTTTGTCGGCCGCAAAAGGGAAATCTGATTTTGAAATTTGCGCCATGGTTAACTTTAATGTTAACGATAATCTTGACGAAGCCTTACTGCCGGTGAAATACATGCTGTCCTTGTACTTGGGGGGCATGGGCGCAAAAAGTGATAACTTTCATAAGAATCTGATGGGCAGAATGGGTTTTGGTGATGCCGCAGAAGAAATACAGAATGTATTTTATGAAAAAGGTCAGCATGAGGCCGCGATGGCCGTACCGGATGCGCTGGCAGATGAAATATCGCTGTGTGGTCCCGCTGATCGTATCAAGGAGCGGCTGCAGGATTGGAAGAAATCTTCAGTGACGACGTTGATGATGGGCGTTAGTCCGTATGGTGAGGAGGTGACACGCGCCAATATGCAACTGTTGGCAGAGGCGGTGCTTTAATACGGCCAATCAAGTTCTGACCTGCAGGCTTTGCCTGCGGGTTTCTTGAACCATTTCATTTTCAAACAGAGTAATAATCCCAAAAAAATTGTTTATTTACATTCTGTCTCATTGTGGTATTAGGCGAACAGATAATAACTAACAACAGCGATAACTATCAAAAGGAGTTTGTCATGCGATATCTACTATCTGCCTTTGGGCTTAGCTTTCTTGTATTGATCTCAGGTTGTTTACCCGAAGATGAGCCGCGAGAGTTGTTTTACGAAGGATACGATAATCTCTACAAGACAATTGACAGCCAATCGAGGACGGGTGAATCGGTGTCGAGTGAGGCAATATGGTCCCCTCCTGTTCCTCCTGTTGCATATTATCACGGATCTTTGATTTCTCCGGATCGTCAATATGTTGCCACCGCAAGAGACGTAGATGGTTCTTATGATGATAGCGATTTGGTTATCAGGCATGTGGATACGGGTAGCGAAGCAGTCAATACATGCGCAGAATCCGATCATTATGAATCGCAAGTCTGGTCCCAGAACAGTGCCTATCTGGCTGTCATAAACCAATGTGGTAGTGGGGATGAATTGATGATTATCGATGTGCAGGGGCAAGTGCTTGTACCTGCTTTTATCGGAACAGGCTTGGTATGGGCACCGGACGGCGATAATTTTGTCTATCGGGTGGGCACCCGTTATTACAAAAACAAAATATCCTCATTAGTGCCTGAAGCATTGTCGACCGCAGGTCAAATTGTAACAGAGACACCGCGATGGTCACCAAGCGGGCAATTTGTGGCTTATGTTGCAAAAATAACGGATGCTGACGAAGCATTATATGTCCATGAATTGGCGACCGGTGTTACACAACCTGTGTCGATGCACAGAGCTATCGGTGGCGTGGAAGGATTTGACTGGTCGGTGGATAGTCAGTGGTTGGCCTACATAGGCGAGGCTTCAAACACTGAAATTGAAAATGGCTCAGCGATATATATGGTGAGCCCACAAGGTGATCAGCACCAAATAATAACACAGGTCTTTCTCCACGAAGACTCTGGCTCTCTCCCAGAAGTTATGAGACTTGCTTGGTCTCCAGTACAGCAGCAGTTGGCCTTTACTGTGCAATCCTGTGATGGGTGTGAATATGATCAACAATCAGACCTATATCTGGTCAGGCCAGATACGATAGCGCAAAAAGTTAACTCACACCCCTTTGTATCATCTTACTGGCCAGAAATGGATTTGCAGGGAAGGCCATTCTCTAATTCGTTGATTAAAAGCAGTTGGTCCCCAGATGGTCGATATTTAAGTTATATAGTGCCTGACCGAGAAATGATAACCCCCTGAAATCACTAAAATTAATCGAGATTCCATGGTCGAAGTTTTCCCTATTAATAGTGGATTGACGTAAAATAGTCGATAAATTTCGA
>PIVM01000887.1 GCA_003353945.1 Gammaproteobacteria bacterium | reverse complement strand
TCTTGACCATTTCTTGACTGATATTTAAAAAAAATCAAAATGTAAGGGGGTTTCTAAAGGTGAAATTGCAAGGAAGAAATAGAATATGTTTTGCTAATTAATATTTTAAAAAAGGTCAGATAAAAGTGCCCATTTAAATAATCCAACCCCTAAGGTTATTTCACCACGTCCTTATAGTAGCAAATAAAGTCGTTGACTTAAATGCCAAAAAGTTAATCACCGAAAGGTGACCTCAGGTTTGTGCATTGCACAGTCCGGGTTCCGAGATTGGTGGCTGTTAAGTTCTTGCTAGCCTTGGTGACTTGGCTTTTAAGTAGCTTTTCAGTTTCCAATACGTCCCCATTGGTAACCAGGCCTAGGCATGGGAAGTTAAGTTACCTGCTGGCTTTAACGAAGGTAGTACTCTCACCCAAGGGCACATGCATGAGTGAATGTGGGGGAGGTGGAATCCTTTGACTGCCACAGACAGGGGGGCACCACTCATGAGCCCATGATGGCCGCATTAAACAATGTCTCACTCACTCGCTCACTCACTCCCTCCCTCACTCACTCACTCCCTCACTCACTCCCTCCCTCACTCCCTCACTCACTCACTCACTCGCTCACTCCCTCCCTCACTCACTCCCTCACTCACTCCCTCACTCCCTCACTCACTCACTCACTCACTCACTCACTCCCTCCCTCCCTCCCTCCCTCCCTCACTCACTCACTCACTGACTCACTCCCTCTCTCACTCACTCACTCACTCACTC
>PIVM01000886.1 GCA_003353945.1 Gammaproteobacteria bacterium | reverse complement strand
TCGTTATTCCCGCGACATTCCCGGTCTGTCTTTGCTCTTCCGTTGGATTGTTTGTCATTGAAACGGAACGCCCTCGCCCACCAGCAGGAATTGTAAGTAAATAATTTAATTTCCCCTTTTTCGTATCAAGAGAACCACCGACCGGCTGGATTGGGCTACCCCACACATTGCGAGGCCTACCGGCAGGTTATGTTCCTTATACCAGATGCACCAGGGAAATCTGTTGTTCCTCCAAGCCTTCCGCCGTCTGGTCGAGGTGGCAGGGCGGCGATCCACACCGCGGCAGTGCCGTGCTGTTCCTGGTCGAAGCCGCCGAACGCCGCCTGGATGTATGAGGCTACAAGGTGACGTTGCCGGCTGTTGCTGGACCGCCGGGCGCCGAATGGGTTTGTCGGTCCGAGATGCGGCAGCCCAAAATCCAGCCTCGGAACACCCTCTTTCGATTCTCCCATCGGGTGAGGCCACATCAACACCCAAAGCCTACCTACAACATCGTGATTCCTATAGTGCAATCACAATAAAACGCCATGTAACGATGTGATCGTTTGAAAAACACAACCTTAATACTAAGACATTTAAAGGTATTTATTTCCGCGTTTAAATTTAATCATTGACGCAACAAATTTAATTTGAAAATGTTGACATTCTGGAGATTCTGCTATCTATATCGGATGGCCATTTAAGACGCATTCTAAAGCGGGTGCTGAAGGATTCGAATTTCGCTAGGCTCACTGGGAATAGATGTTCATGGCT
>PIVM01000885.1 GCA_003353945.1 Gammaproteobacteria bacterium | reverse complement strand
CACTCATCATCATCTTTAACAACAACCGATGCTGCTTTATCAAATTCCCTGTGCTTCTTTTTGCTCACAACTAGATATGGATATTCATGATCTTTCAGCCAACCGATATTATCCTCTGTCGCAATACCTGCATCCATGACTACTGTTGGTTTCCGACTTGTGACTACTCTGCCTTTTTCGAGATCATGGAGCATCTCAGACAGTGTTTTCGATTCAGCCACATTGCCTTCATACACATGGCTGCGTCGAGGAAAACCACTGGAGTCAAGCACTAGCGCCAGGGTGACCAGAGGACAGTCAGAACGTTTCTCCTTGGAATGACCGTTGGCGGCATTAGCATTCGCCTTACTCTGGCCCTCAAAATAGGTGTTGGTCAAATCATAAAGTGTTATTGTTTCCTGGAGGCCAAAGAGATTCCGCTCCTGTTCGTATAAATGGTGTTCGATGGCCGATTTCTTTTTGAGCAGCAGATCAGAGACATTGTAAAAGCCATACAGGCTGAGATTGTTGAAATCAAAACCAATCAGTTCACCAAGACCAGATCGTTCTTGTAGCCATTTATGTGTTGCCAGCTCACTACCTGGTTCACAGGCACGGCCAATTATTGTTCCAATGGCAGCAGAGATTTGAGGACCATTGAAGCCAAGTCCCTGCAGCTTTTTATCAAGTCCTAAAAGTCGCAGTGCCTCCAGTGTGACATGCTCACTACCAACACTTCGTGGTCTGATCATCTCAAGGCTGTCAATGTCAACTT
>PIVM01000884.1 GCA_003353945.1 Gammaproteobacteria bacterium | reverse complement strand
TCTTCGTTGACGCGTTTTGCCAGCAAAGAAGCTGCAATGCCTTTGGGATGCTTGTCGGTGTTGGTAACGTGGCTGAACTTAATGACCAACTCGCCATCGTCACAATCGGCCATTGCACCTGTTGTAACTAGGGCCAAAATACTTGCGGCGGTGGTCGCGATTTTCATAAAACTCATAATTTTCTCCTACTAGGTTTTATAGGGTCGCTATTGTGTCTTGCGAATGCCGGACACTATCTAGGCCCGCACAAGAACGCCAAAGTGCTGACTAATTCAACGAGTTCGCCCCCTCTAATTGAGTAAAATTGAAAAATAGTTTTTCTGATGGGTGAAGCTGGTGACAATTCACTGTAAAAAGTGTGTGAGGATTCACCCGTATGCTGGTTCTACAAATCATTTGCTGGTTCTACAAATCATTTGGATCTACAAAATCCTCCCGGCTCAGGCTGTACCTTTGCATTTTATCATATAACGTCTTGCGGGACAGGCCAAGTGCTTCATATGTGAGTTTCAGGTTTCCTGACTGTGCGGTAAGTTCAGCGGCAATGGCGTTTCGTTCAAAATCCGCCACCCGAGCGGCCAGTCGATGGGTCTTCCTGGCCGCCGTTTCGTCTGCTGTTGTTCCATCTTTTGTCGTTCCGTCGAGGCAAAGTACAAATCTTTCTGCTGCGTTACGCAGCTCGCGGACATTGCCCGGCCAGTCACAGGCGGCCATGCGCGAGAGAACCGCACCGGAAATCTCCGGCTCATCGCGA
>PIVM01000025.1 GCA_003353945.1 Gammaproteobacteria bacterium | reverse complement strand
TTTATATATCATCTAGATGCTTGGAAACAAAAACCCTACAAGGCTTCATTATAAGCTCTATTTATAGCGCTTTGAATTGCCAATTACGAGGGAAGAATCAATGAGACGCTGCACTAGTCTTTTAGAATGCTTACGTATAGATGATTGTGGCAGTGATATTTCGATGAAATACAAGAGGATATAAGCAGAATTGAGCAGTGCATCAGTCTTTTTTTGGGCGGACCGTCTGGTCTGCCCTTTACCCATCTTATCAACTCAAGCACATGTAAATCTACAGACACCTAATAATTGCAATTAATACCTGCTTATAATGCCTGGTTAGAGTGTTTATAGCATCCCAGAACGTAGGCTCAATACTGGGAATTGGCAACTAAGAATTTCTAATATTTGAGAGAAAATGAATAAGTATGCCGTTATTGTTAGATTTCTATTTAGGAGGACGCTGCCGTTGCACAGATCTTATCCTGTTGAATATAAAGAAAAAACAATCTTTTTATGCGGGTGGGTAAAAAAAACAGAGTGCTTGGCATGGACGGTGCATTAGTCAAAGTAGGGTGAAAACCTTACACACATTATCCAAAAATGTAATTGATTTAGGGGATAGACACATGAAAACACAACATTCAATCAGCAAGTGGAGTATGGCGCTGGGCTTAGCAGCTATGAGCAGTGTAACTTTTGCAGGCGTTGCTGACTCCAAGCACAATTTGGGTTCACAGGGTACTGCTGCACCGTCGGTATATACCGGTACAACAGAAGTATGCGTGTTCTGTCACACGCCACACGGCGCGACTACAGATATGGTTGCTCCTTTGTGGAACAGGAACGCGGGAACCCCATCTTATACGACTTACGATGAACTGGGTATTACAAGCTATGATGCGGCTGGTATGTTAGCTACGGATACTACTTCGCTAGATCCTGGTGATATTTCTCTGGCATGCTTATCCTGTCACGATGGCACCCAGGCTATGGACTCCATCATCAATCAGCCTGGTTCTGGTCAGGTCACCGCCTATGATGGTAAATCCTGGACCACCGGGGGTACAGCTCTAAAGCTTGCCACCTATGCTAATCTTTCCCAAGATTTGAGAGATGACCACCCAATTGGTATTCCCTATGCGGGTGGTGGTATCACTGGGGATTCTTCCTCGCCTTGGGATGCTGACTTTGTAGGCTTAGTAAAAGGGGAAGTTGGTGCTGCTGGTTCGACTATGCCCGTATGGTGGATTGATACGCTGACCGGGACTAATGCTACAGGTAGTCGTAATACGGCCGATATTCAACTCTATACCAGAACTATCGACGGTAATGCTATTCCTTATGTAGAGTGTGCTTCTTGTCACGATGTGCATACAAGCGACAATTTGACGTTCTTGCGTATTCCGAATACCGGCAGCGCGGTTTGTCTGGCCTGTCATACTAAATAATTCCTTAACAGGTGTTACCAAAACCTCAGGGTGTCGCAAGACCCCTGGGGTTGTTTTTTTGCTGGCCTTGAGAAGATAGTAAGATACAATTGCAGGTTGACCTGACAATTTCTAAAACAAGGTGTGATAACAATGATTCGAGAATTTGCAATGTGCGCTGGGCTGAACATGCAATCAAGGTTGTTAGCGACTGTATTGGCTTTTATCGGCGTTTTTATAATGGACGCGGCTTATTCGCAAACACAGGCCGATTTAAGAGAGGTTGCCTCTTCTAAAACGGTTATAAAAGTGAATGATACAACAATAACAAGGGCAGAATTTGACGTTATTTTCAAGGGCGCTGTGCGCTGGAAATATTATCATGGTGAGGTGCCAGAGAAGGAGTTGGCGGAGTTTCAGCGCCAAGTGGCGCAGGATATTGTCGAGCAGCACATTACCTATCCGGAGGCAATTCGTCGCGGTATAAAGCCGGACAGTGAAAGGATTAAGCGTGGAACAGACGACTATGTGAAGAAATATGCAGCTGAAGGCCTGTCAGAAGAAACGAAGAATAATTTGCTGTCACGCCAGCGCCAGCAACTGGAGCGTAGAGATGTTTTGGTGAAGCTTGAGCAGCAGATAAAATCTGAGATAGTCCCTAGTCAGGAGGAGGTAAAAAAATTCTACCAGAATCATCCCGAAAGATTTACTGATCCACCCCAGATTCGAGTGGCGTCGATTTTGTTAAAGGTCGATCCGTCTGCGGGGGGCGATGTGTGGGAGCAGACCCATAATGACGCTTTGGCATTGGTGGAGCAACTCAAGGCGGGTAAGGATTTTGCTGTGATCGCTAAGGAGAAATCTGATGATAAATCAGCCGAGATGGGCGGAGACATGGGTTATCTACACCAGGGGATGCTGGGGGCCAATGCGGAGACTGCAATCGCTTCAATCCAGCCGGGTGAAATAACTGAACCGCTGATCATGCTGGAGGGCGTGAGTGTTTTTAAACTACTGGATCGCATTCATTCAACGCAGCGCTCGTTTGACGAGGTGAGTGAAAGGGCTAGAGGCTTGGTGAAAAGAGAAATGCAGGAACGAGCCTGGAAGGAGTTTAAGCAAGGATTGAAGAGTAAAGCGTCGATTTTTATTGATGAATCACAGTTTATGCCGATCCCTAAAGAGGGGGATGGTGTGAGGATTAAAGTGGGTAATGTAAATACTCCATCAGGTTAACCATTGGTGTTAAAAGGGTTTTTTTTGTAGTGGGAAAAAAAACTATCGCTGCGTATATGGGATTGCTATTAGGGTGCAGTGTGAGTTCATATGCATATGCGCAGCTGTTATCTCTGTCGGGAAATGTGGGTGCCAGCACACAGGTAAGCTATCCGACGGGAACTAATAATAAAAAACGGGTTTCAGACAGATTTAATTACGGTATCAGTTCAAGTGCCTTTGTTTGGCGTCCATGGCTCATAAAAGGCGGAGGTCAATATGGTGGATCCAAGGTGCTTGCAAAAAACTATACTGATAGAAGTGAGAGGAGTACGGATAATGCGCATTATGGCGCCGGTATTAGCTTGCTTGGCCGTAGTCGTTTTCCTTTTCAGTGGAGAGGGAGTAAAAACGACAGTGAATTTGACAGTCCTGGTAGTAGTAGGGAGACTCAAAAGAGGGTTAAAGCATATTCTCAATCATATCGTTCTCTAGATAATTTGACGCGTTTCAATTTTCGCAGGAAAAGAGCTGATCAAGAGAGGACTTCATACTTCGATGGTGCGGAAGGTTCTGAGTTTCCTACTGAAGGGATTACACAAAAATCGACACATTCTAGCAACAGCGTTAACTTTGGCCGAGAGTTGGGAGATAACTTATTTCAAGCGCTACTGTCAACAAGCACTTCAAAAGCCAGTGATTTGAAAAGT
The DNA here is from genome assembly GCA_003353945.1 of Gammaproteobacteria bacterium. GTDB lineage: Bacteria > Pseudomonadota > Gammaproteobacteria > Pseudomonadales > PIVM01 > PIVM01. Next base: position 47,892 of record PIVM01000025.1, on the reverse strand, counting down.
GACAGCCACGCGTATTCGGTGACGCATGATTATGTTCGTGATCAGGGATTTATCCTTAGCAATTTATTAAGCAGAGTGACTGAGGAAGAGGTGACGCCATTGTATCAATTGGGCGAGGATAGTCGGCAACTATCAAGTACTTTTTCATGGCGGCCAATTGATAAAATTCAGCTAGTGAATTCTTTCCGGTATTCTCACGAGCTTATGAACAGCAAGGAAACATATGGGAGAAATCTTGCTCGCGACGATATTGTTAAAAATTATAACGGTTCCTTGAATTATGCTTTGAATCAGAATACAAGTTACAGTGGTTCCGTAGCTATGTCGGAAACAAAGTATCCGTCAGCACCAAGTAATCAGACTGTATCTCAGCAGGTTAATATGAGATACCGCTCTGATCCGTCTACAGCAGGTGTTTTTAAGCGAACATGGTCTGGTGGGCTCGGCTTGTCAAACTTTGAGGCTGGGCGGTCGGTGTCCAGTAATCTATCCCAATCCTTTTCACATAATTATGTTGCTAATCGGTATAATTATAAGCTTGGCTTAACTCAGGGTGGTTCGCTCCGCGATGGTGTGGCAAGTACAATGGCTAAGACTCTCCGTCATGGGGCTTCATTAGAATTTCAACCAATAGAAAACCCGCGTAAAGCCAGGCACGCACTGAGCTTTGATGACTCTCGGCAATTTAATGTGGGTGGGGGAGAAAGTCAGCAATTGGGTTATCAGTGGAGCCGTGATCTGGCAGGTGATCATTCCTTAGGTTCCAATTCCAATGTAACCATGCAATTAGCTCGTGCAGTGGATGAAGAGGGGATCACGACTTTCGATGAAATGTTGGATATACAGCTGAATGCCTATCATAAAGAGTCTCGTCGTTCGGGTTGGGAGGGTGACCTCTATTATCAATGGAGGCGTTTTCGAAGGGAGAGAGAAAAAAATATAAGCGCGGTCATGGCGGGCCGCCTGGATTATTTTTACGATTCTGTTTTTAATGTGCGCAATCTGGATTATAGCTCGAAACTTAAGGCGGAAGAAGATTTTGATGCTAATCGATCAATAGTGGCTAGCTGGCATAACGTACTGGAATTCAGGCTAGGTTTGTTGAGCGTCACTATGTCCGCAACGATTAACTATAGCGGTCAAGGTTATGGCAAAATGTATCGAGCTGCGTTTACGAGAAATATACCTTTTTTGTAGTATAAAGAACACTCAATCGCATATGAGTATGCGTGTTATGAACTCACGTCAGTAGAGAGGTTAAAATTCGGCGCTGAGGGTTAGCCAGATTTTTTCGGCATCTCTGAATTCAAATTGCTCATTGTTTGCATTGTATTTGCCATATTTGATGCCAAAGAAGTAGACGCCGCCAATGCTTCTTGTGATTTCCAGGTTGGTTTCACTGCCTAGGGCGTTTTCAGTTAAATCAACTTTGTACAGGTGTTGGCGGATGAAAAAATTCATTTTCCACCTGGCAACAAAAAAGTTCACAGCGTAGTAATGGTCTATAAGTCCTTCAGCTGGTGTTTGAAGAAAATTGTCTATATGACCTTGGTATTCATGCCGATTCCCCAGTGGTGTTTGAAAAGCAGCAATTTGATGGTCTGTCCCCAGTTTTTCATAACCGAATTTGGCATTTATGCTATCGATTTTTAAACCCAGTTCAACCGCCTCGTAACGTGCTTTATAGTCAAGCTGATTTATTCCTATATTACGTTGAGATGCCAGTTCAGCGGAATAGAAAAAGAGAATTTTTTTACCCGTGCTACCAGCGAATCGAACGCCAATGGTTTCGCTAGAATCATTGGCTTGAAGGGGATCGTCATGGTCAATCAGGTAATAGTAACTGGAGATTGACGCGATGGGTTCAGCATCATAACGCACATTGAGCAAACCGCTGTTGCTTTCAATATTGTTTTTTGTGCCTTTAGTTGTGTTGATATTGCTGATATAAGCGGCATAGAAACGGGTGTTTTCCAGGACGGTATTGCTTATGGTGATGGCGTCAAAGCTTCTTCCGTTTTGGCGAAAGGGTTCGCTGCCAAAAAAACGCTGGTTATCCAGTTCGATAAGTTGACGCCCGAACGTAATAACGGTGTCTTTGATGCTTTTTGTTGAAACATAAACCTGTTGGACGCGCAAATCCTCAGGGTCGGTGATTTCTGGCGCACCCAGGTTATTGGTCCCATTGTTATAGTTATTATTGTCGAGCGCGCGCACATCGTTAAATTCAATACCAAACTGGTAATCTTTTTCATTGTTGCTTACAAAGCCGAGGCTTGTTTTTAATGTGGTGGCATGACTGGTATTGTCCAGTTTCGGAGGTGTGCTGTCATTAGCGTGTTCGTAACGTGCTCTAATGGAAAATGATGTCGTGTAATTGCTGCCTAATGCATCACTTATAATGTCCGAACCTGCCGACGTAGCCTGGCTGATAGAACAGCATATCAACAGCAGTAGCGTGTTAATTCGGTGCTTTTGTTGTTGCTCGTTATACATTGAACTACCTGATGGCTAACCGCAAAGGAGTAAATTGGCTTCCACTTTATAGCAAGGGCTAATCGCTGATCACATAGATGCCGGAATTCAATTAAAGAAAAAAGCGTCCCTATCGTTCGGCAAGATGCAAGTTGGCAAACTAAGTTCTTACAAACGGGAGTATGACCTTTTTGATTCCCCATATCTGAGATGCACGTCTTTTGCTGGCCAGATATATGGTCTGGCAATGTCTGGAGCTAATTATACATAATAGCGCTGTGTCAGAATAACCCCATAGATCGACAAAGGACTACAATACCATTTTGTTGATCTATAAGACTATGGCGACTCGCGAAAGGCGGGTTTTTCGTTATTTTGGTTCTGTTATGGGCAGATTCAGGCTGGATGGGTGCTCCGCATTGTGAAATATCTGCTGCACTGCCTTTTGTGCATCGCTTACGCTTCCCAGGGCTGGCGTAATCCGTGAATTCAGGTTGCGGTCAAAACGGGGAAAGTTACTGCTAGAAATTTCGAGTCTGAGCTGGTGATTCGGTTTAACGGTGTGCGCGATATCCCAAAGGTCGATAGTAAATGCTGTCACCTTGTTTGGTTCGAGAAATTCTTCTTTTTCAGCGCCATTGCGATAACGAGCGCGAATAATGCCTTCGGCGATGTTAGCACAGTAACCATCTGGCTCTACATCCACCAGTTTTGCGGTGAAGTCAGTGTCTTCTGCGTCACTGCTGGCGTATAAAGTGACAGATAGGGGGCCGGTGAGAACCAGTGCTTTAGCAAGCCGGGGCGTTGTGTAAACTAAAATATCTTGTCGCTCCTCAAGCTGTGATTGATTCATAATCCCTGTTGGTACGTCAATCATGCTTCTGCCACCGGTAGTGGGAACGGGATCCAGAGGGTCATAAACAAAACTATCAGCGGGTTCTGTGCCAGGCGGTTCAGTGCTGAGCGTCCCATTACCCAATCGGCTATTGGCCTGACCGGCGCTATGGAGGTAATAGGACTCAATTGTGTGCTGAGGTGGCCAGGATTGGGTCTCCTGCCAGCTGTTTTCTCCCATATGGTAGTAGCGGACTGCGTTCTCCGGCATAAAGGTTTGAGGTTCATCTCTTAGCCAGTGATCGAACCATTCAAAGAGCTGGGCGGATACAATATCGGGGCCGGTCAGAGCCTCTGGACCAAAGTCGCGTTCACCGGCGTAGCTGGGGCGCTTGTTGTAGTAGGCACTGTGATCTGTGGGGCCGATAATCATTCGGTGCTGGTTGCGCACCTGCGGATCACTGTTTTTTCGCAATGCAGCGTTAAGATCCATATGACCCTGCATACAGGTGTCATACCATGCGCTCAGGTGCAGGATGGGTACCTTGATACTGCTAGCATGTGCGACATTGTCTACCTTCTGCCAAAACTCATCATAGTTGGGGTGAGATAGCCATTCACGCCAATAGGGGGCGGCGCCATTTTGAAAAGGCGGAAAGTCAATGAGTGGTAAGTAGCTGGCAGAGCCATTCATATCGGCTTCGGCTTCTGCCAATTGTTGACTGGCTTTCTCAAGGGTATCTGGGGCGAGGTCAAGACGGGAAAGCGTATCGCGGGCCAAAATTTTCCATACCCATGACATCTGGAAGCCAAGTTCCAGGGCGCCACCTTTGGAATAGGTCCAGCCATTGTGAAAATTGGTCGCGGTCATGTAGGCAAATACAGCCTTGAGGTGAGGCGGTGCTTCAACGGCTCCCTGAATGGCTGCAAGACCCAACGCGCAGGCGCCATAAAGGCCAATATGGCTGTCTGACCATGATTGATCCGCCGCCCATTCCACGACGTCATAGGCATCTTTGCCCTCTTCACCGTAGGGTTTCCACTCACCTTCGGATCCGGCTCTGCCGCGAGATTCAGCTGTGACCACGGCGTAACCTTTCTGGGCCGCAATAAGCGGGCTAAATAACAGCTCGTGTACGACCAGAAACATATCGTTATCGTAAGGGTGCAGGTTTACCAGGGTTGGATGAGTGGCATCATTATCAGGCCGGTAAATATCAGCAGCCAGTTTCACTCCATCTCGCATCGTTATCATGACGTCGCGTTCAACGATGATATTGTGGGTCATAGGAATACTCCTTTGTTCGAGTGGCGGGTTGCTGAAAAACGGATCTTCTTATCTTGGTCGCTGCTTGTATTGCCAGACAGCGTAAAACAGAGCCGTTCATACTGGACGCGGCCTGATTAATTGTCAAGTATCCTGACTATATCTCAGTCATTCTAATGGTGGGAGATCTGCATGAAAAAAAGCTGATGGGTATCATTGCGTATAACGTAAAATCAAGGGATTAGCTTCAACGTAGGGTGTGCCCCGCGCACCATTAAGCGTATATTTTTAACGGCTTTGGTGCGCATGGCGCACCCTATAAGTGTCTATTTTGAATTAGGAGTGATGGGGCTGCATAAGTCTCAGGGCTATTGTTTGCGGATTTGCTCGTGAAGTTCTTCAAGCAAGTCGCGCAGGCGATGCATTTTTTTTTCGCCGATCAGTGCAGAATATTTTTCCTGGATAGTATCGCCAATTTCTGTACCTGACTTAATCAGTGTGCGTCCCTGATCGGTAAAACAGACAATTTTGGCTCTGCCATCGGTAGGGTCTGGCATGCGTTTTACATAACCCAGTCGTTCGACCTCATCAATCAGTTGTCCCATGGCCTGTTTAGTCATTGAGGCGCGTTGGGCCAGTTCTGTCAGCCGCGAGCCGGATAGGCTCAAGTGAGTGAGAATGGCCTGGTGGGATATTTGTAAATGTGAATGGCCTGCTTTCGTATACTCGGTCAGAGCATTTTTTTGAAAATCTCTGGCGACCTCCAGAAGCGACTGGCCGATATTGTTTTTACGATAGCTGTCCAGATCTTGTAGCGTCAGATTTGCTTTTTTATTGTCGATTTTGTTGGTGCTTGTTTTGCTCATAATGCTTAGTACGATTCTCCAAGGGTAGAGCTGAACTCTAGGATTTAGCATAGATCAGCAAAAGCATAACAATAAAAATGACAAATTGCTCAATAAGGTATGTTGTAACGGCAATTCTGATTGTGGGTAACTCGTCTTATAGAAATCCGCTTGGAAAAAAGGTGACCGGTATCAGGCTATATAGCCAAGAATCAATGGATTAGGTGCGCATGGCGCACCCTACAAATGCCTCAATCAGTGTAACCGCCCTTGACGTGTAGAGAGCAAAGCCAGAACGGTGTCAGTTTGTTGTACTGCTCGCACAGTGATGGGCGGCGCGTCGACCTGAGAAAACACAATCAGCAATTGACAGGCCACTGACATAAAAGTGGGAGGCAAGACCGACAGCGGTGCGTCCGGCAGCGTATAAACCGCGAATGGGTTGCCCCGACTCGTTTTTAACCAGACCGGTTGTTTCCTCAAGTACGAGTCCGCCAAATGTGATGACTGCGCAAGGCAGGGTAAGACTGTCAAGCGATACATCCAGCGCGTAATAAGGTCCTGAATTGAGCGGTTCTAAAAAGTCATCAGCTTTGCCCAGAGGATCAGCTTGTTGCCCAGTGGCGGCGAGATTGTAATTCTCAATCGTAGCTTTCAGCTTGGTCTCGGGCATGCCGCATTTGCGCGCCAGTTCTTCTGGCGTTTGTCCTTTTTTCCTGTTCAGTAGCATGGTTGCTACAGCGGGTAGCGCCTGGAAATACCAAACCTTCCCAGACAAGCAGTATTTTAACGCGGCGCTCATTTGTTTAGTGTCGATGATGACTCTGGCTCGGCCGTTGTTTTCCTGCACCATGTGGTAACCGAGTTTGGCACCATAAACCTGTTCGTTACAGTATCTCTCGCCTTCATCATTCACCACGATGCCTTTTGCCCATTCCAGTGGTGGATTAATAAAGCGCCAGGCTGAAACCTGATCCATATGTGCGACAGCACCCCCGGCCGTCTGACCCAGGCGAATGCCGCTGCCATCACAGGCCGTGTCGCCCAAAGGCATACCTGCATTATATTTAGGGGCGTAACTGTTAACCATTCCTTTGTTTTGTATAAATCCACCTGTCGCAAGAATGACGCCTTTGCGGGCACGAATAAACTCTCGCCTTACACCCGCACTGTTTTCCATTTGATCCATTTTTCTGGAAAGAAATCGGGCAAGCCAGGGAGCGAACAGACGCGAATTTGTGGCAATGACTGAGCAGATCTTATGCAGGCGTGTGATATTGAGTTCAGGAGGGAAATGGATGATTTCCAAACCGATGACGGCTCCTTCCTTATCCAGAACCAGTCGTTTTCCTCTGCTTTGTGCTTTTAGCTTAATACCTTTTGCCAGGGCAGATTTCTTCAATGGCTCATAAAACGGTTTTCCCGACATGCCAGAGCCAACGGCGCGATGTCCACGAGGGGCCGGTTTGGCTTTTTCAGCATATTCTGGTACGGGTTCATTGCCGGAAAAGTAAAGGAAATAACCTTTACCCGGATAGGACGTTTTAACCGGAGACATGGTTCCGTTAAATTGGATACCGTTTTCTTCCAGCCAGCGCTGCATTTCCGAGCTGGTATCACAAAAACGGTGCAATGTTTCGTCTTCCACAATACCTTCTGTTTCCATTTGCAGATAGCGATACATCTCATCGGGCGTGTCATCGTATCCTGCCTGTTGCTGTTGCTTGGTGCCGCCGCCCATATAGCAGACACCACCGCTGATGGCCGTGGCGCCTCCCCCATGGAAGCGGTCAACGGCAATCACCGATGCACCGCAATCGGCCGCCTCAATGGCTGCACTGACGCCGGCACCGCCAAATCCAACGACGACGACATCGGCCTCGTCCTGCCAGCTAAGATCATCGGCATTGTCAACCTGAAGGGCTGCATCTGCAGTGGAATGCCATTGGGGGTGGGTGGGGGTCAACATGGTAATGCTCCTATAAGATTCTTTGGCTGCCTGCAAGTTTAAGTGCTGTTCTTGCTCTGCTGATGGATGTAACTGATGTTGCAATCATGGTTGTAATCGAAACGGCAGATAAATCCGAATTGATACTAAGCGTGTTGGCCGTAATTTTCTAAGATCAAGATCAAAAAATGCTGAGCGATGGGTGGTTGAGACCCGCTATTTCGCTCAGTTCTGTTGCATCAAAATGATTGTCTTGCTGAGAGGTTATGGTTAACTGTTATAGTAGTCAAGAAGATTGACTAAATGTAATGCGGTATGCACAATGATATTTTCGATGGTAATGACTGTGTGAGTAAGGAACTGCTATTCAAAAGGGGGTTATAAGATGTCAGTTTTTCCGGCACGTATTGATGAGATATCGGTAGATTTGTTAACGAAAATACTCAGCGAGCGTACACCGGGTGTTGTCGTAGACGGGATTACTGTGCTCGATCATGCGCAGTGTGGTGATGGACTTGCCTCAACAGCCGACCGGGTCAGCCTTTCTTTATCCTATGTTGATGGAAAGAGAGGTGATTTGCCTGAACGTATGATGTTGAAAACCATTTTTTTGCATCCGGTGTTTCGTTTTGGCTTGCCGATGATTATTGCTTTGGCCCGGTTTGTTAGTCTGTTGGATAAAATTCCAATATTGGGCCGTGTATCCAGCCCAGGTATTTTCAGCCTAATTAATATCTACCAGCGTTTTTTTCCCCATGCGCCGGAGGCTATGTACGCGAACGAAGTCAATTTTTATCGTAGTATTCGCTATGAAGTTGAGCTTGAGGCGCCGCTGTCCTTCGCCAGTGTGATTGACGAAAATAACGGCCAGTTCGGTATCTTTATGGAAGATCTTGCTTTGCGTTCAGCGCGATTTCCCAATGCGATTACCGGTGTTTCACTGCAAGAAATGAAGAATCTCATTATCAATTTGGCGGGATTGCATGCTGCATATTGGGAAAGTCCGCGATTTGAGACGGATTTGAATTGGCTGCCGACTACAATGCAGGGAGGGATGTATCCTGTGTTTAATGCGATTGGCTTGCATCTTATTCGCGACCAAGTGGCAAAAAATTGTTTCAAACAGGCGTTATTGGCACCATTGAATCGTAGTCTGGATGAGCTGTGGGCTGGATTGTGGAAATCGCAGCAAACCATTTATCAACAACCGATGACCCTGTTGCACGGTGATACTCATATTGGTAATACATACGTTCTGCCTGACGGCAAGGCAGGCATGCTGGATTGGCAATTGATGGTCAAAGGCCCTTGGTGTCACGATATTACCTATCTCATGATTACGGGGCTGGATGTGCAAACGCGTCGTGCCCATGAAAAAGAGTTGCTGAATCTCTACAGAGAGACGCTACTTGAGAAGGGTGTTAGGAATGGGCCTACTGAAGAAGAAGCCTGGTTGCTTTATCGCCAAACGGCCATTTGGGGTTTGGTGATTGGCTGGTTGATTACGCCACCACAAAATTATGGTGATGAAATTACCACTGCCAATATTTCGAAGCTATCTACTGCAATGCAGGATTTGGACGCATTGGAAAGTATTGCTTGTTAGGTGTTGCCGAGAGATAGATATTACGGCAATGGATGGCGTGAGAAAACAAAGAATTCTGGTCTATGAGTTGCGCAGGTGCACATTGAAAAACAAGAGCAACTACAAAAACGTTACGGACTTTAGATCAATGGCAAATTCTCTACCATTTTCCTTTTCCTTTTTTGCGGTTGGAAGATAAAAACGTAAGGTATTAAACGGGGGAGTATCTAAATCATCTGAGTTGTAGGTTTTTAAGATGGATGGATCAAATTTCAAGCTAACTTGGGCATTTCGATTATTTTTTTCCATTGATCCAAGCATAACTCCGTTTAATAAGACAGCAATTTGCTGGACATTGTAAGTACCAAAATTCAAATTAAGGATGCCGTCAAATTGATCTCCATCGCGAACTAAAAACACAATATCTGAGATTTTTCCATCATTCCAGCGGGACAAAGACTGTGTCTGTGTTCTAGCCCAACCATTAAATACAAGCGCAGTTGAGTCATATCTCATTTTCTGTTCTGGATGTACCGGTGGGTATGCTCGACTAATGTAAATCGAGCGATCGTTAGCTTCACTTTCTGCAACCTGGCGAATATCAGTGAAAGAAATAGCAGTTGAGGGCTCTATTTCAGAGATATTGATTGATTGATTGCCAAGCTTTCCATGAGCAAAGCATATTTTACCCTGTAGCACAGCTTTTGAATTTAGTGCGTCTTCCATGGTTTTGCAGGAATCAATCCATACAAAAGCATCATCAATATTCAGTTTTTTCAAATCTTGCCATAATTTTTGTCTATTCAAATCAAGCAAAATGGTTGTTGCATAAGAATCGTCATATTTAATGAGTAGAGGATATGTAAATTCTTGGTTTCCAATAAGAGCTGTTTTGTTCTCCAAATTAAAAGTAATGTCAGTATCTATTGTTGGGTATTGCCACAAATCCCAAACCGATTTTTGCCACCCGAGCAAAGCATCATTAAAAGTTGGCATCAAACTGACAAGAGAATCTTGCATGCCCAGCAAATTTCTACCTAAACCGAGTTGCGCATCGTATCCCAAGTAACCTAGCAATGTTGGTCCTATATCGAAAACAGAGCCGGCAGAAGAGACGTCTATGGGTTGTATTTTTAGGGGATCAACAATCATAAACATATTTTTGCGATTCCCCAGTTTCAGTTCGTCAAACACAGCTACTTCGGGGGTAAGATGATCAGAAGCAATCACGATTAAGGTATTGGCCCCGAATTGAGAGGAGTGAATTTTCTTAACAAATTCACCAATCAAATAATCAGTACAGTGAACAGCATTCAAAATGGGTTCAGAACTGTAAGAATAAGAGATTCCGTTTTCACTACAACGTTTTGATTGGTGTCCGAAGGGCGGATGAGTATCGAGTGTCAATGTGAAAAGGGCGAAAGGTTGATTTGTTTCAGCGCTTTTTCGAGAGAGTTTCTCGTGTTCATCAAATACGATATCGAATAGAGAGTCATCGTAAAGTCCCCAGTCCCTTACATATTCGGGGTCATCGAGCAGGTTAACTAAATCTTCTTTACCCAATACTTCCTCGAAGCCGTGGCTTTTATAGAAATTTCCTTTGGCAGCAAACTTAAGGGATGATCCGCCCATGTAACTAAGGGTGTAATTTTCTTTTTCTAGTAAATCACCTAAACAAGTTGCTCCTCCTAAAAATCCACTTGCTCCTTTCACTGATCTAGTTAAGCCACTATCAAAGGGGAAAAATAGCGGTACTCCGCACTGGGTGGCAGTCATACCTGCAATCGTCCAATTCGTGCTTTCCATCTCCCTAATATCTGTAAAGTGAGTGCTATTTTTTTCTAGTTTTCGAAGTTCAGTAATCAGGCCTGGAAAAATTGATTCATCAAAATAAGTTCTCTCGATCGATTCTGCATAAATAAAAATAATATTTCTCTTTTCGGTATTGCTTTTTAATATCTTGGGTTCTAGATAATAATTATGAAAATCATCCCGATCAGCAAAGCGTGTCAATTCAATGAGATTTGCCGTTGCTGGGTGTGCGGCGAGTGATGTTATGAAGAGAGCAATGGCAAGTGCGTTTTGCCATTTTGCTGGATTCGAAGATGTTATCTTTTTGTTTAGCTGGATCTTAATGATGGTCGGGATCATAAAAGCGATGGAAAAACCTAGTGCAACGCTTAGTATTAATAGCCAGTATTCTCTAAATCCTGCCCCTTTTAGTCCAAAACGAAGATGATAAATAACTGATTTGTCAATTCCCTGACCTGTAAAATAGTCTGATCCAAGAAAAAGGGCGGTAATAAAAGCAAAGAGGCTAATTGGTAGGTAGTCGAAAAAGAAATAACCAATACTAAACTTGTTTATTACTCTTCGGCATGAAATTGTCAAATAAAGAGAAGTGATGAATAAGATGACTACAGAAAAAAGTTGTACATAAGTCAGCATTAATTCTCCTTATCCAACTTGATGTTGTTCTATTGGCAGTTATGCTTTGCAATATGTTGATGATACCTGCCATTAAAGCCGTTTATTAATAGGCTTGCTGCTAGCAAGATTTTAAATGCAGTCATGCTGGCGGCGCATTGAGAAGAAGCATAAACGCCCGTATTATCTTCTGCTACCATTTTTTTCTATTATTGAGTATGGGTTCAAAACTCCTTGCATCATATGGAAACGATGATGTGACAGATAATCTTAGGGCCACAAAAACTAAGTGTTTTGAGGCCCCAAGGTGTTTTATCAGCGCTTCACAATCACCGATGAGCCATGACCAAACAGCCCTTGATTAGCTGTGATCCCTACTTTGGCCCCTTCCACCTGCCGTCCTTGTGCGGTGCCGCGTAGTTGCCATGTTAGTTCGCAGATTTGTGCCAATGCCTGGGCGGGTACCGCTTCACCGAAGCAGGCCAGACCGCCGGAAGGATTGACCGGCAGGCGTCCGCCAACAGTGGTATCACCGTTGCGAACAAGCTGAGCGGCTTCGCCACGTGGGCATAGTTGCAAATCTTCAATCCAGTCCAGTTCCAATGCAGTCGATAAATCATAGACTTCAGCAAGATCAATGTCGCTTGGGCTGATGCCAGCCTCTTCGTAGGCTTTGACCGGCAACAGGGAACGGAAACTCTGCTCATTGACATCCGCAGCCGCAGCTGAATCGGTGGCAATATCCGGCATTTCCACCACGGCATTGGCAAACGTGGGCGTGACTGTCGAGATGGCTGCAACGCGGGGTGCATCTGCTTTGCCGATCTTTTTCGCATATTCGACACTGGATACAATAATGGCAGCCCCTCCGTCAGAGGTGGCGCAAACATCCATCAGGCGTAGTGGATCGGCAACCATTGCCGAGGCTGCGACGTCTTCTTTGCTAAACAGTTTTTTATAGCGTGCATTGGGATTATTGCTGCCGTGTTGGGCGTTTTTCACTTTAACAGCGGCAAAATCATCCAGGGTGTCGCCATAAACATCCATGCGTCGACGTGCGTAAAGCGCAAAATACGTGGGGTTGGTGATGCCTAGATAAAAGCGCACCCAGTCAGGGTCATCCGGTCGATAACCCTTTGCGGGTGCCAGAAAGCCCTTGGGTGTGGTATCAGCACCAACCACTAATGCCACGTCACAGGCACCGGATAAAATTTTTGATCGAGCCGCAGCCAGGGCTTGTGAGCCAGAGGCGCAGGCAGCATAGGATGTGTTCACTTCAGCACCTTGCCAGCCCAGAGCCTGAGCGAAGGTGGCACCAGCAACATAGCCGGGATAGCCGCAGCGCATGGTGGCAGCACCTGAGACGTACTGAATGTCCTTCCAGCTAACGCCGGAATCTTTCAGTGCGTCGCGGGCCGCTTTAACACCGTATTCCACAAAATTATGACCCCATTTGCCCCAGGGGTGCATTCCTACTCCGAGGATAGCGATTTCTTGACTCATTGTTTATTCTCCTCGGCCTTGCTGGATGGGTTTCCACTTCCAGGTCATTTTAATATCGTCTTCATCTTCAAAGAGCTGATCGAGCACCAGTTCCATCTCATCACCAACGGTGAGGTCATCTGGGGTCACGCCCTCGACGACTTGTCCAAGTACGATCATCTGTTCTTTTTCAAGCTGTACGGCAGCAACGGTATAGGGTTCAAAAGGGTCTGCCGCCACAAAGGGCTCGGGGGGTTTGTAGCAGGCATTGGTATAGGACCAAACCTTGCCGGTGCGGCTCAGCGGCACTTCTTCAAACGATTCGCTGTCGCAGCTGGGGTTTTTGCAGTAGCGGCTTTGTTTGGGAAAGTAGTAGGTGCCGCAAGCACTGCATTGGCTGCCGATTAGCTGTGGTTTGTCGGTATCCATGGTAAACCAGCCATCGATGGCCGGGACCTGTTTCTTGTCGCTCATTGATTAGGCTCCTGACAAGTCTGAAGGGGCTTTGCTCGGAATCACAGGATAATCCGGCAAAGCGATGTGGGCGTATATTATACCGATTGGGAATAGATTTGCAGGTGCTTATGGATGATCCGTGTTATTGATCAAATATGTCGATAACAGGCTGTGCTGAACTGTGATGACATAACATCTGATAATTTTTGTTATTGTTAGCAAAGCTATTTTGTCGGATTATTTGAGGTGCTTATCGCTGATTGAGTGAAGTATGCTGATTGTCATAATCGATCAAGTTCATGCTCACACCTTGTTTTACAGGCAAAAAATGAATAGTTTTGCTGCGTATTGAGCTGAAAGCGCACAGAGATTAGCTCCAAATCAAGGAACACATATGAAAATCGAATTTACCCCCGAACAGGCAGCGTTACGAACGGAGCTGCGGGCCTATTTTGAACAGTTAATGACTCCCGAGCTGCAGGATGAAGTGGATGCAACACCGGGGGAAGGCGGTGGACCACTGTTTTGGCAAGCAATGAAAAAATTAGGGCAGGATGGCTGGATCGGTGTCGGTTGGCCAAAAGAGCTAGGTGGTCGAGGGATGAGTGATATCGAACAAATGATTTTTGTTGATGAGGTGATGCGGGCAGGATTCCCTTTCCCCTTTTTGACCACAGAGGCGGTAGGGCCCGTATTGGCCCAACATGCCAGTGAGCGCATGAAAAGTGAGCTGGTGCCCAAAATTCTGTCGGGGAAGTTGATTATTGCGATCGGTTATTCTGAACCGGCTGCCGGAACCGATTTGGCGTCATTAACCACCACGGCTACCTTGGAGGGTGATGAGTGGGTAATCAAGGGGCAAAAGATTTTTACCAGTCTGGCCCAACATGCGGATTATATCTGGCTGGCAGCGCGAACCAATCCAGATCCCGATATCAAAAAACACAAAGGCATCTCAATTTTTCTGGTGCCGACCAACGCTGAAGGTTATGACTGCACACCCATTCATACCTTGGGTGATGTGACCACCAATGCCACTTATTACGACAGCGTGAGGGTGCCGGCCGATCATTTGGTGGGAGAGCTCGACAAGGGTTGGCGGTTGGTGACCGGACAGCTAAATCGTGAGCGTATGTCCTTGGTCAATTGTGGCCCTGTCTCCCAGTTATTGAACAATACGATTCAGTGGGCGATGGACAATAAACTGCCCAATGGTGATCGAGTGATAGATCAGCCCTGGGTGCAGATCAATCTGGCCAAGGTGCGCAGCGGTATCGAGGTGTTAAAGTTAATGACCTACAAGTCTGCCTGGAAAGCAAGTAACCCGGTGGAAGGTGAAGATCCGATGACTGCCGCTGCCTCTGAAATGGCGGATGCCTCGGCCGCAAAAACCTATGGCACGGAGTTTTTTGTCGAAGCCTATCGCCTGTTGGCGGAAATCCTTGGTCAGGCCAGTACCCTGCATTTGGATTCCAAAGGCAGTGAGCTGCGCGGTCGACTGGAGATGCTTTATCGCACGGCATCGATTATTACTTTTGGTGGCGGAGCTAACGAAATTCAACGAGACATCATTGCTGCGGCAGGTTTGTGGATGCCGCGGGCGCAACGATAGCACGTAACGATAGGGGACAAGCGATGGACTTTTCATTCTCTGATGAGCAGCGTGATGTGCAGAATCTTGCACAGGCGATATTAAACGATAAGGCCACCCCGGAGCGCCAGGATGCACTGGAAAAGCAGGGTGAGCGCTACGATGCCCAGCTTTGGGCGCAGCTCGCCGAATCGGGTCTTTTAGGTGTGGCCTTGGAAGCAAAATACGGAGGGATGAATTTTGGTTTTACCGAACTGTGCCTGTTGATCGAAGAGGTGGGACGTACTACCGCACCGGTGCCAGTGGTGCCGGTATTAGTTAGCTCAGTTCTTCCAATACAGCGTTTTGGGACCGATGAACAGAAACAGCGTCTTTTGCCGGGCGTGGCCAGTGGCGAGTTATTGCTCACAGCCGCCCTGATGGAAAGCTGTAATGAGAATCCTGCAACGCCCGCTTTGACAAACGCCAGGGCACAAGGGCAGGGTTATGTGCTGAATGGCAGCAAACTGTGCGTGCCCTTTGCCGATAAAGCGCAACGGATTTTGTTATCCGCACAAACCGATACGGGTGTAGGCGTGTTTTTGCTGGACCCACAGGCAAGCGGTGTAAGCCTCGCGCCGCTGAAAGTGACATCCCAAGAGCCGCAGTTTGAGTTGTTGCTGAATAATGTCATGGTAGAGGCTAAGGATGTGATTGACACAGGGGCTAAGGGCGCATCCATTATGCAATGGTTGGCTGAACGAACAAGCACGGCTTACTGTGCGATGCAAACTGGCGTCTCTGATAAATCGATGCGCATGACGGCAAGCTATACCGGCGAAAGACAACAGTTTGATGTGCCCATTGCCACTTTTCAGGCCGTTGGTCATCGTGCCGCTGACTGTTATATCGATGTGGAATGCCAACGTCTGGTAACACAGCAGGCCATATCCCTGCTGGATAATGAGCGTGAGGCAACAACGGAAGTTGAGATCGCCAAAATCTGGACGGGTGATTGCGGTCATCGGGTTAGTTTTGCTGCTCAGCACTTGCACGGTGGTGTGGGTATTGATAAGGATTATCCCCTATGGCGCTATTGTGTCTGGTCGCGACATATTGAGATGATTCTTGGCTCCAGTGCTTCAACGCTGGCGCTGTTGGGTGGGCGTATAGCGGCTGGTCGGGCGTTTGCCAACTAATTCCACAAAACTGAAATGAAAGTCAACTGCATGCAAGATGACTAGCTTTTTCAGGTGTGTCGTTTTGTGGCTTCTATTGAGGAATGGTTACCGTAAAAACGGCAACGATGAGATGGCGATCACAAGCCCCGCAAGCGTTCGGGGCGCAGGGGAATCACCCCAGGCTGATGGATCGCTGTTCTAACAATATTGAGCAACTTCTCTTTGTCTCTGCCTAATATGCCTTTTAACACAAGATAATTAGAGGCATGATCGCTGCGGAAGATGGTTTTGTGTAATTGCAAACTGGAGAGCAGAATTTCCATTTCCCGAAATAATTCTTCTTTATGCAGCTTTCGCCAATGGCCACGAAAATTTTTATTAAACGGTTCTTCTCCCCCTGGAGGAAAGTTAACAACTAAACTGGAGAGATATTCCGGTTGTACTTCATTCATCAATTTTGCCGAAGCTCGCATATGCTGCTCGCTTAGTTCTGGGCCACCCAAACCATTTAACAACATAATCGAGCTTTTTAGACCGGCTTGCTTTATTTTTAGTAATCCCTTTAGTGAACTCTCAAAGGTCTCACCTTTTTCAATCAATTCCAACAGTTTATCATCACCGCTTTCACAGCCCACGTACACAATCTCCAATCCCAGTTCTCGTAATCCTTGCAACTCCTCAACGGATTTATGGATAACATTACGAGGTGAGCAATAGGATGAGATGCGTTGCACATCGGGAAAGTGCTTTTTTATTCGTTCCAATATATCTCGCAAGCGACGAGTAGACAGGGCCATAGCATCGCCATCAGCAAGGAATACCCGTCGCACCGGATAATTGGCGTCTGACAGCTGTTGCAACTCTGCGTCAATATGCTCTATAGGTTTGGTTTTAAATTGTTTTTGCTGCTCTTTGTACATGTCACAAAACGTGCATTTATTCCACGAACAACCGTTAGTTACCTGCAGGATCAGTGATCTGGCTTCGCTTGGGGGGCGGAAAACGGGATCAATATAGTGAATCGGGTACATAAGAATTTGGAGAGAGATCATATTATGGGTGATTGAATAGCGCAGTATGTAACAGAGCAATTAACAATGAAAGAAGGGTTATTGAAAAATGACAGTTTTATCTTCTTGATTTTTTTGCTCCATTCCGAGGTCGGAATATTCATTTTCCAACAATGGCACAGTATGCTTGAGCGTCCACAAAGGAACCGCTAAGATTGCACCTCATTTTTTACTCTCACTCCAGCCTCCCCCAGAAGGAGAGGGAGAAAAGCCACTACCTCCTAGCTACTTCGAATTCACTGAGTAATTTCATAGGATTTAAGCAAGAAGACTAACAATTAGGAATAGAAAGCGATATGACTCTTGAAATAGCCAATATAAGCATTGCTATGCCAACAACAATTGATCTTGCTCACATAGGGTTGGTGTTGTTGGTCATGGTGTTCTTCGTCCTGTTCTTGATCAAGAAGGGCGCTCAGGGAGGGAGCGACGATTCTCAGGCGGAGGAAAACGACACTCCGCCAAAGACAGAGCCAAAACCGGTAACGCAGCTTAAAGAATCCACGCCGGATGCAGCACTACAATTGCTGGCCCTGTTGCAACAAGAAGCAAGATTAATCGATTTTTTGAAGGAAAACCTCACTGGATTCTCTGATGAGGAGATTGGTGCTGCTGCCAGGGTTGTTCACGAAGGTGGCCAAAAGGCGCTTGATGAATATTTTATGCTGGTCCCCGTTCGAGAGGAGGAGGAAGAAACTCAGATTACCTTGCAGCAAGGCTTTGATGCTTCTCAGGTGCGTCTTACCGGCAATGTGATTGGAACACCGCCCTTTACCGGCACACTGCTTCATCGCGGATGGAAAGTCACTGAAGTGAAGCTGCCCAAGTTGGCAGCAGAGCATGATGCCAGCATCATTGCCCCTGCGGAGGTAGAGCTATGAGCGAAGGAGGACTTGATGCAAATAACGAACAAAATGGAGGGAATGCCATCGCCTATCGTTTTTCTGTCGGTATTGATTTAGGTACCACTCACTGTGTTTTATCTTATTTAGATCTTCAAGCCGAAGGAGACGAGAAGCCCCATAAAATGCTGGCTATTCCTCAGTTAACGTCACCGGGTAATATCGAAGACAAATTACAGCTTCCCTCTTTTATCTATCAGGCACATGAATCGGAATTGTCGCTGGGAGATGTGGCTTTGCCCTGGAATGCCGAGCCCGATGTTATTCTGGGAGCAATGGCCAGGGATTTGGGCAGTAAAACACCGATACGCCTGGTTGCCAGCGCCAAGAGTTGGCTTTGTCATGGGACTATCGATACGCGCTCGGCTATCCTTCCCTTTAATAGTCCCGAAGAGGTGGAAAAGGTCTCTCCCTTTGATGCTACCTATCGATATCTTCAACACTTAAGTGATGCATGGGATTACCAATTTCCAGAAACGCCTCTGGTGGATCAGGATGTGACCATTACAGTGCCCGCGTCTTTTGATCCCGCAGCTCGCGAGTTGACGGCAGAGGCGGCTCAAAAGATGGGATTTCACCGACTCACCCTGCTGGAAGAGCCACAGGCGGCGGTTTACAGTTGGATTAAAAACAGTGCCGATGGTTGGCGTGAACAGGTGAGTGTTGGGGATATTGTATTGGTTGTGGATGTGGGGGGAGGAACAACCGATCTGTCATTGATTGCGGTAACAGAAAAGGATGGGGATCTGGTTCTCAATCGCGTGGCGGTTGGTGAGCATATTTTGCTGGGTGGCGATAATATGGACCTTGCACTGGCCTATGTGCTTAGAAATAAATTGGCACAGCAAGGTAAAAAACTTCAGGCCTGGCAGGTGATGGCGCTCACTCATGCCTGCAGAGATGCGAAAGAAACCTTGTTAAGTGACCCGGAAATAGATTCTGTACAAATTGCTGTTCCCAGTCGGGGATCGAAATTGCTGGGTGGCACAATACGCACTGAACTGACCAGAGAAGAAGTGACTGTCAGTTTGGTCGCTGGCTTTTTTCCCGAAGTAGGTATCGATGAGCATCCCCAGCAGCAGGCTCGCAGTGCCTTGTCCGAGGGGGGGCTTCCCTATGCGCAGGATGCGGGTATTACACGTCATCTGGCGGCATTTTTAAGTCGTCAGTGTGAAGCGACCAAAGAGGTATTCGAAAACCAGGCGGATGATCAAGGCTTCATTAAGCCAACAGTCGTATTGTTGAATGGCGGTGTTTTAAAAGCACCGGTTCTTTCCCAGCGCTTGTTGGATATTATCAATCAATGGTTGCAGAAAGCGGGGGCAGAAAAAGCGACGTTACTTGAAGGGCTGGATCTGGACTTGGCTGTCGCCAGCGGTGCGGCATATTACGGGTTTGTGCGCCATGGCAAAGGCGTTAGGATAAAGGGCGGTATCGCCTCAGCCTATTATGTGGGTATCGAAAGTGCGATGCCGGCAGTGCCCGGTATGGAGCCACCCATGCAGGGTCTGTGTGTTGCCCCCTTTGGCATGGAAGAAGGGGCGCAGGCGGAAGTGTCCAATCGCAATTTTCATCTCCTTGTTGGTGAACCGGTGAAATTTAGATTTTACGGTTCCACAACACGAAGAGAGGACAGTGTAGGCAGTGTGCTTGATGATTGGGATATGGACGAGTTGACAGAACTGCCGGAGATTCAGGCTGATTTGCCCATTGAGGGAAGACAGGCCGGTGATAGGGTTCCGGTGACCTTGGCCAGTAGAGTGACGGAAGTCGGTACGCTTTGTCTTGAAGCGATCGCCACAGATGGTTGTGAACGGTGGCAGGTTGAATTGGATGTCAGGCAGTCTTGATCATAACGAATGCTTAGGGCCGCGGGAAAAAATAATTTCTGAGGCCCTTATCCAAAAAATTCCGGACAAATGGTGAAATGAGCTTTGACAGCTTCCGATAAAAATACAGCAAGATTTTTAGTTGGTATTGACCTAGGCACAACCCACACAGTGGTTGCCTATGCAGACATATCCAAGTGGTTGCAACAGGCCTTGCCGACACTATTTGAAATTGATCAACTGGTGGCGCCAGGCGAAGTAGCCAAAAAACCACTACTACCCTCTTTTCGTTACCATCCTGCAGAGGGCGAGGTGGCGGAACAAGACCTGCTTTTACCCTGGTCTCAGGCTGCATTGCCTGGAGAGCTGGACAAGGTGATCGTAGGCGAGTGGGCCAGAGAGTTGGGCTCGAAAGTCGAAGGACGATCGGTGGTCAGTGCTAAAAGTTGGCTATCACACTCTCAGGTGGATAGAAGTGCCGCCATCCTGCCTTGGGATAGCGATGACGATGTATCGAAAGTGTCCCCGGTTCTTGCCAGTGCCAGTTATCTCAGTCACATTCGCCAAGCCTGGAATCATGAGCATCCACAAGATCTTTTAGAGCATCAAGAGCTTGTTATTACCGTGCCAGCCTCATTTGATGAGGTGGCCCGGGGTTTGACCGTGGAAGCGGCGAACATGGCTGGCCTGCACAATATATTATTATTGGAGGAGCCCCAGGCCGCCTGCTATGACTGGTATGCGCGTAATGAAAAGCAGGCGGCTGATATTCTGCGAGACACTGGCTTGTTAATGGTTTGCGATGTGGGTGGAGGTACGACCGACCTCAGTTTAATTCGTGTTGTTTTTAATAATGGAGAGCTAGCGCTGACGCGAGTGGGTGTTGGTGATCATCTTATGCTAGGGGGCGATAATGTTGATCTCGCATTGGCTCACCGTGCTGAGCAGCGTATTGTCGGTGGAGGTAAAAAACTCAGAGCAGCCAGCCTTTCTCAACTGATTCAGCAAACACGCAAGACAAAGGAGTTGCTCTTGTCGGAACAGGCACCGGAAAAGGCAAAGGTGACAGTGCTGGGGGGTGGTGCTCGTCTGATTGGTGGTGCAAAGAGTTGTGAATTAACGCGGGACGAAGTCAGAGACATTGCGCTGGATGGTTTTTTTCCGTTGGTGGATTTTAAGGAAAAACCCATCAAAGCTCGTGGAGCGATTATCGAGTTTGGTCTGCCTTATGTGGCTGATCCAGCCGTCAGTAAACACATCGCTGAATTTATCGATCGTCATGCCCAGGTTTGTCGGGAGTCGTTGGGTTATGCTGAAGACTCAACACAAACGGCTATTCCACAAGCTGTGCTGCTAAACGGGGGTGTATTCAATAGCCCGTTGCTTAGTCAGCGCGCGTTATCTGTTTTTAGTCAATGGGCAGGCCAAAGTGTTCGGTCGTTGCACAATTCCCATCCTGATCTGGCGGTTGCCTATGGTGCAGTAGCTTATGCCAAAGCAAGAAAAGGTGCTCAGTTAAAGATTGGTGGTGGGTCAGCACGAAGTTATTTTCTGCTGCTGGATGCTGAGGCGGAAGAGCGGGAAGAGAGCACAGAGCGAAGGGGGGTTTGTTTATTGCCGAAAGGCACGGAAGAGGGAAAGGAGGTACATTTACACAATCGTCGATTTGCTTTGCGTTTAGGACAGCCTGTGAGTTTTCATCTGGTGTCATCCGTTGCCGATACACATTATACAGAAGGTGATTTAGAACTTGTCGGTGAAGATGATTTTGTTGTGTTACCACCACTCGTAGCCGCTTTGGATAAGGAGCTGGATAAGGGGCAGGAAGTTGAAGTTGAACTGGTAACAACATTGACTGAAGTGGGTACTATGCAGATTGAATGTGTCAGCTGTGCCGACAACAAACAGCGCTGGAATGTAGAGTTTCAAATACGCAAGAACCTTGCCGCGCAGCGGCAGTCGTCTGATGCAGGATTAGACCCGCAATTGGCTGGAAAATTGTCTTTGGCTAAAGAGAGCTTGTATTCGGTTTTTGGGCAAAGTAAAAAGCAAGCTGATCCTCAGGCCGTTAAGCAACTGCGCAATAATCTGGAGAAACTTTTAGGTAGACGTGATGATTGGAATACGCCGCTACTCAGAGAATTATTTGACCAATTGCTAGAAGGTCAGAAAAAACGGCGACGGTCAGAAGCACATGAGAGAGTTTGGTTTAACCTGGCCGGATATTGCCTCAGGCCAGGTTTTGGTTTTCCTCTTGACGATTGGCGAGTGGAAAAAATTTGGCCCCTGTATCAGCAGGGGCTTCAATTTCCCAAACAAAATCAATCCTGGAGTGCCTGGTGGACTTTTTGGCGGCGGGTGGCCGGGGGCTTGGATCAGGAGCAGCAATTGCGGATATACAAAGATATTTCAAAATATATCAATCCTGCTGCTGGCAGGAATGCAAAGCTGGCGGCAGATATTAAATTGAAGTCCTTTGAAGACATGGTGCGGCTTATTGCTTCTCTGGAGCATCTGCCGATTGAGCATAAAATCGATGTTGGTAATAACTTGTTAAAACGTGTAGATAAAACCGGAGGAACGCCAGCGAGTTGGTGGGCGCTGGGGCGAGTTGGTGCACGCGTTCCATTTCATGGCAGTGCACATAATGTTGTTCCAAGAGAAGAGGTTCATGACTGGTTGATTGATATCTTTTATCAGGATTGGAAGAAAAACCAAAACGCCGCTTTTGCCGCTGTGATGTTAAGTAGAATGAGCGGTGATCGAACAAGAGATGTTGATGAAGAGGCTCGCACAGAAATACTCGCTAAGCTCAAGTCGGCCAAGGCGCCATGCGTGTGGCTTGAGATGGTATCAGACGTCCGACAGTTGGATGAAGCTGAAACAAAGCGGGTATTTGGTGAGGCATTGCCTGCTGGCCTGAAGTTGATTAACTGAGAGGCTTATCCTTTAATGGCCTGCTATCGCAGAGCATTATGACTTGATGGCCTGAAAAGGTCAGTGTCATATACCCCCCAAAAACAATAACAAACTAATTTTAATTTTATTTGCCAAAAATCACCTCATTTTACTATGCTTGTTGATAGGGTGACTTGCTTCGCTTCTGATTGTATTCTATGACAATGGTACTGGTGTTTGATGTTGATCTATATCAGACGCGGGTTAAGCGTACAGGAGGGCTTGTTTTTTATGGGTGTAAAAAAATGCATATCAGAAAAATATTGTCAAAGATTTGGCCGGCTTGCGGTGGAATTGGGTTTTATAACGGTAGATGATCTCAAAGCAGCGCTCGCTGAACAGGTCGATGACGAGATGGAAGGTAGACAGCATCGGTTACTGGGAAGAATCTTGTTTGATAATGACAGGATGAGCAGCGAGCAAATTGATTGTGTCGTTAGTCAAGTGCTCAAGGCAATGAGAGATATTGAGGGTCAACCCGCGTAAAGGTTGTGGAAATAATAACCCATGGTTGCGGGGAAAGCTTTCCGAGGTTCTAAGTATGACTACAGGCCTTGTGCACATCGGGCAACGCTAGCCTAACATTCTAAGTTGATCAGATCAGAGTAATAGCACTATAGCTATTTATTGCTGTGCTGGAGAATCTTGTTCCTGAGGCTTTTCCTTTTCTTTCTGCTGGTTTTTCTTTTTAAGATAGGCTTTGCAGAGATTTTCGCCTATAGCAGCGGGTACCGGCTGAGTAAACCAGCGGTATTCGTACCCATAGCCGTATTGGACGTCCTCAAAGACAAGTTGTTGCTGATAGTAGCTTAGGTCGGTGATATCTTCACTTGCGTTAGTGAATGCAAGATTAAGTTGCTCCAAATTGGGATTCAGCAATTTTACTCTATCGTATACGCCTTTGTTAAATTGCGTATGGCCAGTGCCAACGATGACAACGACAGGGCCATCCTTATGGCTGTCGGCCATGGCCGTAATCGCTTCTGCCATGCCGTCGTTACGTGCCAGCCAGTTGTCATACAGTTTATTGAGGTATCGGGGCTTGCCCCAGCCACAATGCCCTTTTTTAAATTGTTCATGCATAAATTGCCGATAATTTTCCTCAGGCAGTTTAGATAAATTTAATAACTGCTTTTCGACTGATGAGAGCCCCTCAATGCCCTTTTTAGTAATTCGGTGTCGAATGGCCTTATTGAGGTCAATGCCAAAAAGGGGGAGTTGATGTTCAAAGCCGTAGTTGATGATGGCTCCGTAATATTCCCAGGTTTTGTCCTTTTCTTTTTTTATATGCAGCTTTTCTTTTAGCCAGTCGTTGGGTGTAAACTGCTCACTTATAAGGTGTGATGAGTTTTTGATTTCGCTATAGTTCATCAGAATGCTGGTTTGTTCAACAGAGAACGTTTCAAAACCAATGGCGGGTTTCCTGCCTTGCTCAGTAATGTGTTTGATGATTTCCAGCTGACCCTCATGATGTGTTACATCGTCGTGACGTTCCCCAAGGTAAATAATATCGGCTTTCATAATGTCGTCGAACAATTCGGCGCTGGAAAGTACTTGTTGATCGGTAGTTCGCAATATTTTGCCGGTTAATGGGTGTGGTGGGATTGGTTCTGGTTTGTTATAGGCACAGCCAACTGCCAGGTAACAGCAATATATGATGAAAAAGCGTTTGAGGTGACGAGATAACTTTGTGAGTGGTAGCATGTGGTTACCTGATGGGTTTGCTATTTAGTCAGTACTGCGGTGAAAGAGCTCCTTAAGTATGCCATTTGGGTCTAGAAAAAAATATCCCCAGATCCTAATTTCTGGATGAATGCTCACTCGGGAGCGCTAGGTTTAGGCATGACTTGTTGAGCTTCTGAAACACTTTGTTGCTCGTCAGTAGCTTGTTGAATATCCAGTTTTTTGTAAATTTCTAGCTTGACAAAGTTTTGATCGAGCACATAAAGATATTGCTCTTCGTCCACTTCAATACCAGAAATAAGCGAGAATTGGCCAGGCTTATTGTTAGCAGATAGACCGCCAATGGGTAGCATAAGATCACCCTGACTGTTAAATACTTGCACATTGCCAAAACCAGTATCACTGACATAGATGTGGTTGTCGTTATCTACACTGATACTGCGTGGTTTGCTAAACTGACCAAGCTTATTTCCAACTGCTCCCCATTGGCGTAGATATTGGCCCGACTCATCCAGCACTTGTATTCTGAAATTACCTGAATCCACAATATAAAGATGGTTGTCTTTACCGACAGTGATATCAAGGGGAAAATTAAATTCAGCGTCATCAGAGCCTCTCTTACCAATGGTATTGATAACTTCTCCCTCTTTATTCAATATTAGAACTTGATGACGATTACTGTCGATGCCACCGCGATCAACGACGTAGATTCGTTCTCCGTCATGGCTTAGGGCAACGCCGGCTAATTGACTGCTGTGTTCTGCTAGGTCGAAGCGTTGAAGATGCATACCTAAACTGTCAAAGACAACCAATTCTTTTCTATAGCGATCAGTTATATAAATTTGTTGGTTGTCAACGGCAATGCCAACGGGGTTAACTAATTTGCTATCGTTGCGAGACCCAAAGAAAAAATACTTGCGCCGTGGGATATCAAAAACATGAACTATGGGCTTGTTTGAATCCAGTACATAAAGGCGCCCATGATGAGCCGCAACTGAGATTGGTCTAGTAAAGCCCCCTGCTTTTTTTTCTCCTACAGCGATTGTTTCCAAAAAACTGCCTTTCTCCTCAATATCTTTACTAGTGTGGATCGTGCCCATATAACGATAACGAGCGACATCAGGGGGGGCGGGCCAGAATCGTTGGATTTCGTCGTCTGGTTTTTCATCGGTTGTAGAGCAGGCGGTGTGAAACCCTACCAGTAATACGATGCATAGCAGTTGGAATATTTTCATTGTTTTGGCTTTTACAAATTCCACTCAAATGATTGAAATGTTTAATATTGACCTTAATTTCGAAGATAGTACAACAGATGAATAATAGATTACAAAGCGCGTTTTACAATGATTGGAATCACATAATTATCCAGAACAAGACCGAATAAATAGGTATTTAGAATCTTAAACTGGATATGGCAAGGTTAGAGCCTCCCAATAGTGAGAATAATGGGGAGTTGTCCTCGTGTAGCTCCTGAAATCAACACAAGCAAGAAGATTGGTCACGCTTTCTTCATTGAATATTTTACCATTTGTAGGAAAGCTGCCGTGCAATTCTCGCTTATGAGAATTGCGGAGCTGTTCGCTACACATGGCTGCTGTGCATTGTCTCTATGCTGATATGAAGCAGGAAGATGTTTGATTGGTGCAGTTCCTGCTTGTTCTGACTTAATAATGCCTATTATATTCATGAATATGAGAGTTCCAATATGTATTAGTTGAGGAATAACAATAAGTTATGCAATTGGATATCCCTCAAAAAATGTGGTGGTTTGCAACTTGCGAAAGCAGCAGCAGTCGCTGAAATTGCCTTCCAAACCGAAAATAAACACGTAGTTATCAATCTGGTCTGAAATTTGAATAGACTTGGGAAGGGATTAAGGGGGAGGGTCGCGTAGATAACCCGGGTCATAAAAAATAAACAACTAACGACAGTGTGCAACCATGATTGATGAAATTGTGATTCTTAATCGTAAGTCGGAATTTGATTTAACAATACCTGCAAACAGTAAAAACGGTGATTGGCTAAAGTGGCAAACTTGTGTCAGAAAAGTCTTGATAGGTAGAGTGAAAAACCTTAAAGAATTAGAAGTGCTGCCCGATGACGAAGTTTTTACTGGTGATGCAGCCTATCGTTTTTGTATGGAGGTTATCTGTGGTTTGCATTCACCAATGCCGGGAGAAACTGAGGTTTTTGGTCAATTTCGACAATTTGTTGATCAGTATGAAACCCGGGCAGATAACGAACCGGCATTAAATAAATTGTTGCTCGATCTGATAACGGATGCGAAATCAGTGCGTAAACAACATCTCATCGGTTTAGGGAGTCAGTCATACGGAAGTGTTGTACGCCGTAAGGTTAAAGAGATGGAGTTGAGTGAAGTCAATTTGCTGGGCGCGGGATTATTAGTTAAGGATATACTCCCCTGGTTGATCAAGTTGGGTGTGCGAGTGCGTGTCCACTGTCGAAATGTGGATAAAGGTAAAAAATTGCAACGTCAATATCCGACGATATTTGTTGAAGATATTCAGCATCCGTCTCGCAGACCCATGGTAGGTGTGATGGTCATTGCTGCACCATTAATGTCAGAGGAAATCAGCGGCTTGTTGCGTCAGGAAGATGCTCAGTTGGCATTGGTAATGGATTTGAGAAGTGATTCACACATTGACCGGGTGATGGCTGCCTGTGAGGTGGAAAGTTTATCTCAGCTATTTCAACAGATCAGCAAAACAAAGGACAAATTGCAGAAAAAAATTGCGAGTGCAAGAGAGATGATCAACCAACTGGTTGTGGAAAAACAAAAGGCCATGCAATTTAGACCGCACGGATGGTACGATATTTTTTAGATAACTATCACATCCTGCAAGATGTGATAGTTGAAATTAGTTAGAGGCAAATTAGTGGCAAATCAGAAGTTTCAAAATGCACTGGCATTAAAATCGCAAAAAACGCCACCCATCTGGTTTATGCGACAGGCAGGGCGCTACCATCGACATTATCAGGCGCTATCAGAAAAACACGGTTTTATGGCCTTATGCAAGGAACCTGAATTGGCTGCTGAGGTTGCCATGGGGCCAGTCGAGGATTTTGATTTTGATTTGGCTATAATGTTCAGTGATCTGCTGTTTCCACTGGAAGCGCTCGGTATGGGGTTATCATACAATCCAGGCCCCCAGCTTTCCTGGCATTTATCTGCGCAGTCTATTGTGGATATGAAAAGTTTCGATGATGCCGTCCCGCAACTTGAATTTCATAAAAATGTGATGCGTGCAACAAGAGAACGTCTGCCAGATCACAAAAGTCTTATTGGTTTTATTGGTGGACCGTGGACTTTATTTACCTATGCGGTGGAAGGCGCTCATAGCGGTCATTTGATTCAAGCCAAATCGCAGCTTGATCTCTATCAACGATTTTCTCAGTTGCTGTTGCCTCTGCTGAAAAAAAATATTGAATACCAGCTTGAGGGGGGCGCTGAAATCGTCATGGTTTTTGATACGGCGGCGGGAGAAATATCACCGGTGCTGTTTCAGCAATATATTATGCCCGATCTTGATGAGCTTGCGCAGGCATATTCCGGGAAATTGGGCTATTATGGTAAAACAACGCAAGCGCCTTATCTCAATTCAATACTCGGTGAAACGCATTGGGCCGGAGTGGGTGCCGATCACCGGTGGTATCTGCCCGACCTCTTAAAGAGTAAGAGAAAGCAGTTTGTGCAGGGTAATTTTGACGAAACTCTGCTGTTTTCTGATACGCAGGATTTTGCGAAAAGGCTTGAGGAGTTTCTTCAGCCGTTCAAGACATTGAGTGACGATGACAAGGCCGGTTGGGTGTGTGGGCTTGGTCATGGTGTGTTGCCAAAAACACCCGAAAAACACGTTAAATTATTTGTAGAAACCGTTCGTGAGGCATTTGAGTGAGTACTGCTATAAGCAAAAAAGAATTGATTGCACTGTTAGAAAAATATGATGTTCCTTGTCCACGTTACACCAGCTACCCGACGGTGCCTTATTGGGATACCGAACCAACGACTGAACAGTGGTTGGAGACGCTGCATAGAACTTTTCAGCAAGAACAAACACCGTTCGGCATTTATATTCACATTCCCTTTTGTGAAACACTTTGTACTTATTGTGGTTGTAATAACACCATAACCAAGGATCACGGTAAAGAATTACCTTACGTGGATCTGTTGGTGAAAGAATGGCAGATGTATATCGATGCAGTACCGGAGTTCCGTAAAGCGCCGTTGAAGCAGATACATTTGGGCGGGGGAACACCAACCTTCCTGGATGCGGATAATCTTAAAAGATTGCTGACGCCGATTATGGAGTCGGCAGAAATTGCCGCAGATGATTTTGAAGGCTCGATTGAAATTGATCCCAGAACTACCAAACCCGGGCAGCTGGAAGCGTTAAGAGAGTTGGGTTTTCAGCGTGTCAGTCTGGGTGTGCAAGATTTCGATGAAAAAGTTCAGCATATGGTGCGTCGTTATCAGCCTTATGATCTGACAAAAGAAATGACGGACAAAGCCAGAGCGTTGGGCTATGAATCTGTCAATTTTGATTTGATATACGGCCTGCCCGGTCAAACCATAGCGAGTATTGAGCAAACGGCAAAATACACGATCGAATTAATGCCCGACAGAATCGCCTTGTACAGTCTTGCTGTTGTGCCCTGGATCAAGCCAGCGCAACGTTCATTTCAGGACGAAGATTTACCAAAGAGTCACGAAAAACGTGCTTTGTACGAGAGAGCGAGGGAGTTGTTGCTGCAGGCTGGTTATATCGAAATTGGTATGGATCATTTTGCGTTAGAAAGCGATGCACTGAATACCTCCTTTAAAGACGGCACCTTGCACAGAAATTTTATGGGTTATACCGACCAGCGTACGGATGTGTTGATTGGCCTGGGGGTTAGCTCTATTTCAGAAAGTCCGTACTGTTTTCATCAAAATGAAAAAGTACTACCGGTTTACGAAAGGCGTGTGGAAAACGGTGAGTTGCCTACGCATCGTGGTCATTTGCTCAATGAGGAGGATCGATTTTACCGACAGCAGATTTTGAAATATATGACACAGTTTGATGTTGAGCTTCATGATGAAGAACAAAAGAACAGTGTCGAAACATTTTTGGACAGTATGATTGCCGATGGATTGGTTGAAATTGACGGAATGCATTTAAAACTGACGCAAAAAGGCAGGCCCTTTTTGCGCAACGCCTGTATGGCACTGGATCAACGTCTAAGGAAGGGTAATCCAGAAGAACAGGTGTTTTCCCAGTCGATTTAAATTCGGCTGATAAACCTGTTCGCTCGATTTTTTTTAGATAACACCCCTGTGCGATAAGCGGGAGAGGGCAATGAAAACCACTGATACAGAATCGGAACAAATTCTTGAGGATAGAATTCCTCTCTATGAAGAGGATGTAGGGAAACAGAGCGGCCTTGCCGGTCGTATTGAATCTTTTTTTGCACATAATATTGTCTACATCAATCTTGTTCATGTGGTCATGTTTGTGTTTTTTATGGTGTTATTATTCCTGCCACTATTCTTGGGAGAACCGGCAGAATTTGATACACCCTTCACACATTTTACAATTACGACACATTACATATTGTGGGCGCTTTGGTTCCCATTGGTATTTTTGTCCGTTATTTTTACCGGTCGTGCCTGGTGCGGCTTGTTATGTCCTATGGGGGCTGCTTCAGAGTGGGCGAATAAGGTAGGTCCGCAAAGAGCGCTTCCTCGATGGATGAAGTGGGAAGGCACACCCGTTGTCAGTTTTATTATCATTACTACGCTTGGGCAAACGATTGGTGTCAGGGATCACCCGGAGGCTGTTGCCGAACTATTTGGCGGCATGATGTTGGCAGCCATTATCATTGGTTTTATCTATGGACAGCACAAGCGGGCCTGGTGTCGTCATATGTGTCCAATAGGCTTGTTGCTGGGTGTTTATTCGCGTCTGGGTATCGTGCAGTTCACACAAAAACAACAACGCAAAGAGGGCGGTGATCAATATGTAGAGCGTGGTATTTGCCCGACATTTGTCGATTTGAGAACCAAAGATGAGTCGCGACACTGTATAGAGTGTTTCCGTTGTGTTAAGCCAGAGTCCAAAGGTGGTTTGACGATGAGCTTTCGCAAGCCGGGTGAAGAGGTTGAAAATATCGCGCAACACAACCCCAATATGGCAGAAGTCTGGTTTTTCTTTCTTGGTATTGGTACGGCTCTGGGTGGATTTTTATGGTTGATCTGGCCTTCGTATCAGACGTTCCGAGCGACCGTTGGACAGTGGTTCGTTGAAAATGGAATGTACTGGGTTGGTGAGCCGGGACCATGGTGGTTAATGAGTGTGCATCCTGAGCGCCGCGAGGTGTTTAACTGGCTCGATTTCCTGACCATCGTTGGTTTTATTGGCGGCATAATGATATGTGTGGCAAGTATACTATTTGCAACAACCTGGTTGTCGGCAAGGCTTGCTAAGATAATGCAGCCTGGGTATAACGCGAAAGAAGGCTTTATCCAGTTGGCCTATCAGTATATGCCAATTGCGGTTTGTTCATTGCTTATCGGTATTGGTGGTGAGCTTTTCAAATTGCTTGCGGTTATTGGCATGGATGCTGGACAGATACAAGTCCTGAAGGGCATCATTATGGCAGTGTGTCTGTTGTGGAGTTTTCATTTGGGCAATACTATACTGGCCAATCAGGGATTGGCGTTGGGCCGGCGCATAGCGCCACTGATACCCGGCGTGTTAGGTAGCTCGATTATTGCATTGATTTGGTGTACAGCAATTTTAGGTCTTACCTTTTAATAATTTGGGATTTCATTCCTCGCAGCTAGCTGCACAAAGACATCCCCGCGAAAGTGGGGATGTTTATTTTTTGAACTCAATGGTGATGAAGAAGGTAATAATATGAAGGTAAAAATTTGGTCAGGTGTGTTGTTTGTGGTGACTGCTGTTTTGGCTGTAGGATTGCAGGCGGCAAATTTTTACATCGGTGACATGGTTAAAGAAAATGGTATGACCATACAACCGCTCTATATTCAGGCGGTCGCCATGAAGCACGGTGGCGGTGGGCACGCTGGACATCACGGCGCTGCGGACGCTGATATTCATCTGGAAGCGAAGGTGCACGGCGACACAAAAAATGCTTGGGGATTTGCCGAAGGTCACTGGATTCCTTATCTTGAAATAACCTACCGCATCACCAAAAAAGACAGCAAATGGTCGGCTAGTGGTAGGCTTGATCCCATGGCGGCGAATAATGGTCCGCACTATGGCAGCAATGTTAAGATGGATGGGGCGGGAAAATACACACTAAAGCTGCATATTGAACCTCCCAAAGTTGATATGTTCCCATATCATGTTGATAAGGAAACCGGTGTGCAGGACTGGTGGCGTGCGATGAATCTGGAAGCCGATTTTACGTATGTTGGTGTGGGTAAAAAAGGCGGTTACTAAAACTAATTAGTCAGCAACAAAGTAGGAAATGACTTTCGTGAATAAATCAATAATGTGGTTATGTACTGCTCTGTTGCTGTGCCAGCTGGCTTCAGCACAAGCAAAAACTGTATTGGTCGATCAATCCCATGGGCAGCCTTTTATTATTGAGAGAGAAGGCGCTCTTGATTTATCGACCTTTGCCAGTGTGCTGAGAGAGAATCATCAATTATCCATTTCTGATGGTAAGATTACATCTTCTGTCTTAAGCAAAGTCGATGTCTTGATTACATCTGGGGCCTTTGTCAAATATGATCAAGCAGAGCTTGCCGCCATTAACCGTTTTATCAATGATGGAGGCTCGTTATGTGTAATGATTCATATAGCGCCTGTGTATGGCCCACTGTTGTCATCGATTGGTGTGTCTGTGTCCAGTGCGGTGATACATGAAACACAAAATACCATAGCAAAGAAAAGTTCAGATTTTACGGTTAGTCATTTGGTTGACCATCCGCTCTTTGCTGATCTCCAATTTTTCTCCCTGTTCGGTGGGTGGGCTTTAAAGAGTAATGAAAAATCTGGAGCAATTATCGCTTCAACCACCCCTGGAGCTCGTTTGGATATTAATCGGAATCGCATGCCGGACCGAAACGATCCCGTGGCTCAATGGGGAGTGATTGTACAGGGTAAAATCGGAAAGGGGCGCTATGTTGTCTTTGCCGACGATGCAATGTTTCAAAATCGATTCCTTACCAAAGAAAACCGACAGTTGGCGAAAAACCTTTCAGCTTGGCTGATGTAAGCCGTCCACGCATTTTGGTTTTGTTGTATTAGGGTCGCGAAAAAAAGAATCATCCCAAAATTCTCCACAATTTTGGGATGATTCTTTTTTTCGCGGCCCCTAGATCAGGGGTGGTGTGGTTTTTTGATCAAAGGTGCCAAATAGAAAAATAGTTTGTGAAATTAAGACCAGCAGTAGCCGCGAGGGTGCGGTCACCGCTGGGGCGCGCAGTTACGTATGAATTTAGTGGATAGACACGCAAAAGCGTGTCTGAGTCTAGCGAGTGCAGATCCTGATTGCAAATGAGAATTATTCTGCCCAGCAATTCTAATGGTGAGTGGCCCGCATGGAAAAGGGCAACTTGTATCAGGCATAAGGTAAAATCAACCGATTGGAGTTTTCTTGGTGCGCATGGCGCACCCTACAGGGATCACAATCTGCCAGTTCTCTCTTAGAAACCCAGTGGTTCTCAATTCCAGTCAAAATGGGATTTTTGCGCTCGGTTTTCTATTCTTTCTTGGATTGATTCCCAGTCTTCTGTCAAACACAGTTTATTTCAGGCAGCCGAAGTTCAGTACAGAGTTGATTGATCCAGTTTATATGGGATGAAACAAAGGCCA
Source organism: Gammaproteobacteria bacterium (assembly GCA_003353945.1). Lineage (GTDB taxonomy): Bacteria > Pseudomonadota > Gammaproteobacteria > Pseudomonadales > PIVM01 > PIVM01. The sequence goes on along the minus strand of PIVM01000025.1, from coordinate 14,534 downwards.
TTTTATTGCATTGGCAGGGGTGGGATTGTTAATCAGTTGAGTCATGTTGTGCAGGTGGGATAAAAAAACGGCATACTGAATAGCGTCAGCATGCCGCAGATTACCAAGAAGGTTATTGTCTATTTAATGTGACAGGCAAGACACACGGCGCTTCCTTCATTTTTTACGCGTAAAAAGTTACCGGCGTAGTCAGTTCTGGCTGCGTCTGTCCATACTCCATGCGGGTCATGGCAGGAGGCACACTCAACTTCTGGGCCATCTCCTCCCCCTGTATCGTAATAACGAATCTCATTGGTTTGTGCGCGGCCATCTTCATTGAGATCATAGAAGCGCATGCCCCCGGGAGCGCCGTCAGGCGCAATAAATTCTTCGCCTAATTGAGCCAGGGGTAGCTGAACACCAACGGGATGCTCATCCCTGAGGTCTGTGCCTATGACGGCCATCTTAAAATCTGCTCGATCGATTCCATCGTGGCATTTCGTACAGGCTGCTGCTGGGGGAACCGATCCATCGATTGCAAAAGCTCGGTGTTGGGCGACCTGTGATCCCGCATTTTCCCATGAATCCAAAAAGGCTTTATCAACAGAGGTCTTTTGGGTTGACGAAATTCTATTTGAGCCAGGCATATTGACAATTGAGTCGATGGGTAGTGTGCCATCGTGACAGGATAGGCACATCAGTGAATTTACACCGGGGTAACTTTGTGCACCGTCTAGGGACGATGTCCCCAAGGCAGCGTAAAGCTCATACGTTGGGTTATTATAGGTCCGGTTCCACAATGGTGCTGCAATAGCATCGTTTGCTCCGTGAGGTGTATGGCAATATACACAAACCTCCTCATAAGCATTTAAGTAGGTATCCATCGCGGTAGTGCCGTTGCCGTTATTAAGACTACTGAAGGTCATATTATGCCGTGTATTTGTTATACCGCCTTGATTTGAGAACCCGGTATCAAATTGGGCGTTTACTGAAGCACTGAATGCACTAGCGCAGATAACAACTCCACACATCTTTACGAGAGTCATATTCCTGCTGTGAGCGTATTTTTTCATGTTTATCTCCTTGTCCCCTCAAGCTAAGCCATCTTTAAAGGGGGCTTAATAACAAGTAGCTTTATAAATGCATAAAAATAGCATTAAAAATGTGGATATATCGATAGGTTGCAAGAAGCTTGCCAGCGTGCAAATTGCACACAAATGCTGCAAAAACGACTAATAATTTGCCAGAAATGGCTGTTTTGCTAACAAAGGTGGTGGCTGCTGGGGGTGTATATTCTCAACTGTGAGAGGTTTTATTCTCAAAAATGGGTCAAAAGTGCATAGAGGTAACTGTTTTAAGAACTTATTTTATCTATTAGTGGTGATAAAGACTGTGGATATTATTGTTTGGTAAAGAAAAAATGAAGAAAGGGTGTGTGTTCTTATGCTTAGCCATACTGTTAGATGGCGAGCATTTTTTCCTATTAACTAGGGCGTATGCAGAGTCAAAATCGCTGCAATTTGCATAACAAGATATTTTTAAGAAATGATAACTATATGATTTATAAATGTACCCAATGTTAGGGTTAGCAGTTCTCAAAAATGAGCATAGGCATTTTCGTTGGGTCGGAGTGATATAAACGAAATCCTTTCAATCTTAGGATTTCTCAAATTGAAGTACTCTATATGAACAGTTTCTTTACTGGTTGGCTGGTTTGCGTAAAATCCAGGTGGGAATCAAGGTCAATAGGAAAACAATGGCGCCAATAAGAAATGCATCTCTAAAACCAAGCATTACCGCTTGAGAATAAAGTAATTTGGCCAGGATTTGGATCGAAATATAATACTGGTCCCAGAAAGTGAGGCCGTAACCCAGAATATGCTCACTCAGTTGGGATGTCATTTCAAAGGTTTCACTATTGTCGAAGGCTTGTGTATTGGTGACTGTGTCAAGGTGAAACTGCGTGCGTCGAGTCAGCATCACTGACATAAAATTTACACCAAAGGCACCGCCCAATTGGCGAATAAAGGTCATGGTGCCGGAGCCTTGTTGCAACAGTTCCAGGGGTAGGTTTTTTAACGCTCCCAGGCTCACTGGTGGCATCACCAGGCCAATCCCGACCCTACCCAACACCATCCACCAGGCTAATGTCCAAAAGCCGGTATTGGGGTCGGCCTGTACCATTAAAAAGCAGGAGCAGGCAAAAAAGAATATGCCAGCCGTGATCAGCATGCGGGGGTCAGAGCGATCTGCCAGGCGACCCGCCAGAGGGAATACCAGGGCCAGAATAAAACCGGATGGCATCATGGCAATACCCGCGTTGGTGGGTGACATCTCTTGCACGATTTGTAAAAACAGTGGCAATAAATAGGATGAACCGTATAGGCCAGCACCAAAAATAAATGAGATGATCACCATAATGACATAGCGCCTGTGATTGAATAGTTGCAGATTGATCAGTGGGTAGGGCGCTTTCGATTGCCAATGCACAAACAGGTATGCGCAAGTGATGCTAAGCAGGAGGCACAGGACAATTACTTCGGATGACCAGCCTTCCTTTTCTCCATTGGAAAGACCATAGAGCAGGGATGTGATGGCGGCAGTCATTAAACATAAGCCTGTCCAGTCGAATGGGAGATGCGGTCTTGGTCCATCGCGCTCGGGTAAAAACAGCATTGTCAATGGCAGGCAGATTAATGAAAAAGGTACAGCGAGGAAAAATACATAGCGCCAATTAAAGGTATCAATTAATAAGCCCCCAATAGTCGGCCCCAGCGCGGGCGCAAGCAGCGCGCCAATACTGGATATACCCATGGCCATGCCTTGTCGCCCGGAAGGAAATAGCTGAAAGATGATCGACATGCTCAATGGTGCGATAACACCGGAGGCAAAGCCCTGTAACAGGCGGGAGAAAATTAGCAAGCTAATATCGTTGCTAATGCCGCCGATCAGGGAGCCGGCCATAAATAACAACATAACGATAAGCATCATATTGCGTAGCCCAAGCGTTTGAGCCAGCCAGGCTTGCACGATCATGCCGATGGCGGCAGCTGCCAGATTGCCCGTGGACAGCCATTGAGCCACGTCTTGTCCGATGCCGAAACTGCCCATGATCTGCGGAATGGCGACATTAACAATAGTCCCTGACAATAAAGTCGCCAGCATGGCGATCATGACAGTGCCGATGGCAAACCACGCATAATGGATGCCGTGCTGGCGAAACAGCGCTTTGAAGTTGTCTGTCGTGTTGAGTGCCTGCAGGTGCGTTTCTAGCTCAGCGGACATTAATGGCAACCTCTACCATCATGCCGGGTCTGAGTCGCCTGTCGTTTGCCGCAATAGCAATTTTAATGGGTATTCGCTGTGTGATTTTGGTGAAGTTGCCGCTGGGATTGGTCGAAGGTAGTAGGCTGAACTGGCTGGTGGTGGATTCGCCTATGCGGACAATTTCTCCCAGCAGCGTAAGGTCCGGGTAAGCATCCACCGTGATCTCAGCTGACATGCCAGGTTTTAGAAAACGAATGGATGTTTCTTTGACGGCGGCATTAATCCAGATTTTTTCGGGATTGTGCATGAGCAACAGGCGTTTTCCGGGGCTGACATATTCACCCGGGTCGATATAGGTCTTGTCGATCACCGCGTCAATGGGTGACAGCAAATGGTGATCATCCAGTGTCACCTGTAGTTGTTCGATGCGCAGCAGTAGTTGTTCTTTTTCATATGTTAGCGTTTGTAACTCACGCTCCAGCATAAGTATGTTGTCAAAACCTGCCTGGGCTTCGACCAGTTTTGCTTGTGCCTCTGCTCTTTCTGCTTGTTTAAAATGCCAGTCTTCCTCGGCTTTGCGGAATTCGTTGCGAGTGTTTTCCCATTCTTGCAGGGAAAGAATGTTCTTTTCGCGCAGCTGTTGAGAGCGTTGCCAGTCGCTATGACGCAGATCAACTTCAGAAGAGGCTGAGGCGAGAGAGGCTTTCGCCGCTTTGAGGACGGATTGCGCGGCATCGACGCTGCCCTTTGTTTGTTTCTCTACCATGCTTTTCTGTGTCAGCAGGCGTTCTTTTTTGGTGCCCAGCGCTAGTAGGCTGGCTTCCAGCTCTTTAAGCTGCAGCGTAATCCTACTGCTATTTATTGTCGCAATAACGGTGCCTTTTTTAACATGCTCGCCCTGAGCATGTGGAAGATCGCTAACCCAGCCTGATACGCGACTGCTGATTTCTATCATGTTGGCGGCGATTCTGGCGTCATCGGTATAAACATGGGTATAACGCTGCCAGGCCCAATAAGAGAGGGCAATGAGACTGCTGATGATAATCAACCAGCGGGTGAACCTGCGTCGGCCTGAGATGCCGGTGGCTTGAACGTCTGATTCATTACTCATAATTTACCTCAGTTGTGTCGACTCAGCGTCAGCCTGTTGGATCAAGCACTCATGCCATTGAATCAGCGTGTTGATAAAATCGCTCTGCTTTGTTTGCGGTATTTTGGTCAGGCATTGTTTATTGTAATCATGAAATACTTGCTGGCTACGTTGCAGTGATTGCGCATCTAGGTTGATAAACAAGCGTTTGATGCGCCGGTCCTGTTGATCCTGTTCCCGGCGCAGCCAGCCATTTTGCTGCAAACGATCCAGCAATTTGCCCAAGGGAACTTTATTGATGGCCAATGTGTCTGCCAGTTCGCGTTGATTGATGCCTGGATTGGATGTCACTGCATTGACGATTAGCCAATGTGACCAGGTCACCCCGCTTTGGTGGCTACAGAGATCAAACTGGCGACGAATAGACCGCACAATGATTCCGATAAGATGGCTGGCATCCTGTCGGCTGCTGGAATACAGCGTTTGTTGGGTGGTGAGGGGACAAAGCTCATCGGCCATGATATACAGGTTTTCTTGCAATAATTTCCAGTGTGCTTCGCCAATTGATTGCTGCCAATTTTGGCGCAATGTGCGAAAACGCTCACGGATAGATTCTGCCAACTGACGGGCATTATTGGTAAGAAATACCAGCTTGCTACGTCTATCCTGAGGAGATTCCTTTCGATACACGAGCTGTTTTTTTCCCAGCCGGTCTAGAATTTCGCCTAGGGGTACTTTTTGCATGCCGAGTAATTCGGCCAATTCGGTTTGACTCATACCCGCGCCGATAGAAAGAAACCCGATAACGCGCCACTGAGCTTCAGATAATCCGAGATCAACAATACGTTCTTCGAGTCGTTTGCGAATCAACCGGCTGATTTCGTGCAGAATAACAGTTGCTTCCTGGCAGGGAGGATGAGGCTTAATAGTCATCAATCCTTATAGTTACCAAACATTACTAAAAGGGTAGTATAGGGTGTCTATGAAGGGCGAATTGTTAAGGTTAGGTTACAATCTGCTGGGAACGATTATGACGGGTGGAAAACTGGAAAAGTTAAATTTTACCAACGAACAATATCACCGGCATCGTAAACCATACCGCTGTTGGCCTGGCAGTAATGGATAAATATATTGTCTTGTGGTATTTCCGCTCTGGCAGACAAGCTGCGGGCAATACTTTTGAGAATAATATCTTTATTGCCACATGAGTTAAAATCTGGTGCTAACACGTCCACTAGAATGGGGTGCATTTCCATTGGTTGACAGTCTTTGGCGTTGCCGGAGACTGCATAATGTCCTGGGCTGAGATACTCCCACGTTACGGTGAAATGAATGATATCAACACCTGCAGATTTGCTCACATCCTTGCTGATTCCTTCCAAGATGCAGGCAATATTTTTTTCTTCTGCGAAGGGTAGTGACTTAATCGAAATCACGGGCATAGAGACGCTCCATAGGACGAAATAGTCATGTTGTGAAATGAGAAATGAATACTCAGGCGCACCGCTACTATTCTTATTACAACCGAAGTCCTGATTGCTCATACTCTAAAACTAAGATAGATCATAGTCGTGACGCAAGCCAGAAAAATATTTAGTCGGATAAAAATCACAGTGGATTGTTTTTGCTGAAGCAATAAGAATAGGGGTCTGTTATTACATAATTGGCTTGCTAATAAAAAAGAGAGATCACAGTGAATCTTTCAGGAGCGGGGAGGCTTGCTGGGTATTGGTTTATTTACGTAAAATGGGAGCGAGAGCCACATAATTGCCGCTGTTTTGCCACGTTAGACGATCTCTCTGAATGTGCTATATTTAGTCGGATACCGGTGAGTTTGCGGCTATTTATAAGCCGGACTTGAGAGCACGTGTTACGGGAAAATACCTAAGACGATGCTCATCGCGAATCGCATAAGACGGTGCAAACCAGTGAGTCTCAGAATACTGTAACCGTAACCAATGAGGGATTGGGTTCCATTATTAATGTCCGGGTTTAGTGGCTGTGGAAAAAATATTGTTTATAAAGCCCCAACGGGATGTATCATAAAGGTTTCGCAGTGTAAAAATCACGGGCTTGTGAGTCGGTTGCTGGAGCACAATCCTACATGCTAAACAATGACGCAGTTGAGAAACGATAAAAAATGAATAGTGAAACAAGCATTGCCAACACATGTCAGGTTATATCCGTCACTCTTGAAGAGCAATTACAGTGGAAATGGGATAGTCGTTTTGAAACGGCGTTAGCCGAATTTCAAACGGTAGATCAGGAGATTGTTGAACAGGCAATTGGTCAATTTCTGACGGCTGTCTGGGATCCATCAACTATTGATGATGCACCGGAGGAAATTCAGCTTATTGTTGGTCAGTTTGGTGGTTTGATGCCGGGGCAGCGATTTTTTCACTCGGATCTCTCGCAGGAAGAGTTTTTGTTTGCTGCTTGGTGGCCCTGGGGTAACGGCACTACCATTTCATTGCGCGTGGCACCTTGTATGAAACAAGATGTCAATATAGAGCCTGAACAAAAGATGGAGGAGTTCAGGGGCTGGTTTGGTTTGGCCTGAATAGTACATTTAAATAGTACATTTAATACGGCGGATGTTGAGGAAATCATTTCCCAACAGTAGCCAGCCTGTCTTCTGGTTTTATCTTTCTGGGTGTTGAGCCTCGAAGTGGATGCCCGCCGCGCCTGGGTACCACCGATGCCTATTAAGAACTTTTCATTATTTTGTGGCACAGTCGATATTCCAATTGATGTGTTCGTCGGCCCCCTGTGTATTCTTCAGGCTATAGTAAAAGTAATGTTATTTTGGAAGTTGGCAGTAATGGCATTACTATGTTGAGTTATGAAGTTTTTGGTTATAGCGACAGTGGTTGCCTGAGAAGAGAGAATGAAGACTCTCTCGATTGGTGCATACGTCCTGATAAGAAAATGGCGCTGGGTGTGTTAGCTGATGGTATGGATGGTTATTTTGGTGGATCAGTAGCCAGTCAATTAGCAGTAAAAACTGTTGTCAACACGCTGACCCCTTTTGATCTTCAGTGCAAAACACCGTATGTGGAAGAGATCGAACGAACCTTGTTGCATGCGGGGGTGGCTGCCAACGATGCTGTAGTGCAAGCGCGTGATAGTGAAGAGGCGTTTGCGGAGATGGGCACAACATTGGTTGCTGCGATGGCCTACGGCGATAATATGACGGTGATCCACGCTGGTGATTCGCGTTGCTATCGTTTACTTGATGATGAATTGATCCAAATGACGCGTGACGATAGTATTCTGCAAACCATGCTCGATAGCGGTGGAATAAGTTCCTCCGATGTTGATTGTGCGCCCATTCGTGATGTATTGACCAAGTCTCTGGGTATACAGACTTCTTTGCGGTTTAGTTTGCAAACCTGCAATGCACGTCATGGTGACTCATTTATATTGTGTTCAGATGGTTTGTATCGGACTGTATCTAAAAGGGATATTGCGCGAGTGTTACGAAAACCTGTATCGACAAAGCAACAGGTTCGAGAGCTGATAGATCGCAGTATTGCGGGTGGCTGTAAAAGTAATGCATCCGTTGTTTTGATCAAAGTGTGTTAAAAAAGGCTGAATTAACGGCCGGTTAGTAAAGAAATCCAATTTGAAATGCACCACCATAGGCGTCAATATCCGGTGCTTGTGATACTGCCAATTCCACCATGATACCAATGACTGAAAGTCCAAGGCCTGCTGAGACCATATCAGTGTCGGGATTGCTCCTATTATGGTTGTAACCGGCACGTAGTTGCAGAATTTCCCATAGATCAAATTCAACACCGGTCGCCAGGAATTGAGTCTCCTGATTAGGAAAAAGCCCGTTCTGTTCGGTAATATCCCAGTCCATAGCCACGGTAAACCAATCTCCGTTGTAGGCAGCACCAATACGGGCTTGAGGTGTGATTTTGATGGTTCTGGTAGTCACTGTTTCGTACTTTTGAGTGAGCAGGTTGTGTAGGGACAGGCCTGCTGTCCAGTTGTTTTTTTGGTAGCTGGCACCAATATCAAGGTTGAAATTGTGGTCAGTTTCTTCAGTCTCTTTGAAGGCCGCTTCGATATCCTCGATACCGTCCACGCCCTCATTAATGACTCGAGCAATATAATCGTAAGTTTTGACATCGACATATTTTGGTGTAATACCAAAGGCGATTTTCTGGCCGCTAATTTCGAATTCACGAGCCATCGGTAGGGCTAGTTCGGTTAGTCCAAAGGCGACACCTTCGATTTCGGATTCCAGTGTGGGCTCTCGAAGACGAATATCGCCATCTACGTCTTCTTCAATAAGATCTAAATAATCCGAGTCGTTAAGAATCGCCTCTTTGCTCCGAGCATTAACAAGATCACTTGTTAAGTTGACGAGAGTGTTGCTGTATAAGGTGACTGTGTCGCTATCATTATAATTGAAGATGGCAGCGGCAGAGGCATGTCCAGTCGCCGTAAAAGCAATAGAGAAGTTTTTACTTGGAATAACTATTACCAGCCCTGCACTGGCAGTAGCGCGCAGAGTATTCTTGTCAATACTCTGTATTTGTAGGTCAAGATCTGTAATAGCGTTGCGAATTTGCAGTGCAGCATTATTAGCAAGTGCCTGATTGGGCGTGCTCGTTCCGTCAATCAGGGAGTTATAGTTATCTACTGCGTCGGTAAAGGTATCAATGGAACCAGTCTCATCAATATGATCAATATTGTTGATAAGTTCGTCATCATCTGCAGCCAGTACGCCCAATGCGGGCAGCAGAACTTCAAAATCATCTTTGGGATCTTGTTGCGCCATTAAGGAAGAATTAAAAAATGCAGCTCCTGAACTTCGTGCGGAGGCGACGCCTGTATTACCCATTGCCATGGCGCGGGCGTGGAAAGGATAAAGGTTATCTGCTGTTACATGGATGGAAGTTGTCGCTACTATAAATGACAGCGGTAGCAGTTTTTTCATCGTCCTCAGAGTCCTTTTAGTGGTGATGTGTACTTATCTCGAACATCTAATGTGGAGCAAATGTACGGGAACGTCATACACTGCTAGATACTGGCTAATAATACCGCTAAGTGTAGCATCTGACATTTTTTCCGTGGCCCTAATGTCGAAGGTTGTGTATGCGACAGAGTAAGGTCAGAGTGGTTGCATTTTTCATACCAGTGCCTAGACTGGGCGTTTTCTTGCTTGGAGTGATGTGATGCCACAATTTATCGGCAAGTTGATTGGTGGACTGCTGGGTTATTCTGTGGCGGGTCCCTTTGGTGCGGTCATTGGTTTGCTAGCGGGGCATTTTTTTGACAAAGGGATTTCGGGCCAGTTTCGGATGGCTAGTCCTGAGCATTTACATAAGGTTCAGACTGTTTTTTTTACTACTGTGTATACCGTCATGGGGCGTTTAGCCAAGGCGGATGGTCGAATTTCCGAGGCCGAAATCAAGCAAGCCGAGCATTTGATGGGGCAGATGGGGCTTACATCGGAGCATCGTCGGGAAGCGATTGAGCTGTTTAAAAAGGGAGCGCAAGCCGATTTTGATATTGAATCAGTATTGATTGATTATAAGCGTGATTGTTCCAAACATCCGAAATTGAATCATATGCTGCTTGTTTATATGATCAGTATTGCACTGGCCGATGGCAGTATTCATCCCCTTGAAGAGCAAATTCTGAAACAGGTCGCCCATTCTCTTAATATCAATCCTCATGCTTTTGAGCGGCTTATTAATCAGACTAGAGCGCAGCAGCATTTTTCAGGGCAAGCTGCTGGAGCGACAAGAGCAGATGCGCTTAAAGATGCTTATCAGGCGCTCGGTGTGCCTGATGATGTCAATGATCGCACATTGAAAAAAGCCTATCGTCGTCAAATGAGCCAGTATCATCCTGATAAATTAATCGCGGAAGGCATGCCAGAGGATATGGTAAAAATGGCAACGGTGAAATCCCAAGAGGTTCAAGCAGCTTATGAGTTGATCAAAAAACAGCGAAAAGGCAATGGATAGTGAGATTATAAGGCCTTTTTAATGCGTAATGTGGATAGGCACAATATCGACTGTTTTGGCTAAACGTTTATAAATGACTAAGGGCTACAATATCTCCAAATTAAGGGGATTCACGATTCAGTTGGTTGGCAATGGATTCTGAGCGTGATTTGATGCGGCGTGATTCGTCCCAATAGTCTTCTTTATAGTGTAAAAATCTCCATTTTTTGTTTCAAAGCTTGGCCGAGATTTTTCAGATCCTTTGGCGACAAGTTTTGTAGGCGTTGTTGATCAAAGGCTGAGCTGCCCAGCTCTTCCATGCCTGACATTGAGGTTTTTGCTTCGATTGAAGTTGACCTTTCTGCTAGTACAGTTGGATTTCAATTGATTAACAATTTGTTCAGCCATATCTTTTGTTGTGATCGATGAGCTGGGAAAAGGCGCTTAAAACATTTTGTCAGATTTAAGCGCTTTGTTTACTGTATAGGTGCTCGGTTATACAATTTTTTTCATCGCAGTCATATAGCCGCGCAGTTCTTCACCTATATACTCGACATCATGATTGCGAATCGCACTATTGACTGCGATAAGGCGTTGGTTATCCACGCTATTATCTTTATTATCAAACCCCTTACCAATTACATCGGTGTTAACTCGGCTCATAAAGTCTTTTAGCAAGGGAGCGGCTGCGTGGGCAAACAAGTAACAGCCGTATTCGGCAGTATCTGAAATCACGACATTCATTTCGTACAGCTTTTTACGCGCAATAGTATTGGCGATTAATGGCGTTTCATGCAGCGATTCATAGTATGCAGAATCTTCAATAATGCCTGCTGCGCACATGGTTTCAAAGGCAAGCTCAACACCGGCCTTAACCATAGCAACCATTAAAATACCGTGATCGTAGTATTCCTGTTCGCTGATCTCGATTCCGTCATTGCTGGATTTTTCAAAGTCGGTTTCAGCAGTTTCAGCGCGCCATTTCAGCAGGTTTGCGTCGTCGTTGGCCCAGTCTTCCATCATCGTGCGGGAGAACTCACCGGACATGATGTCATCCTGGTGTTTTTCAAAAAGTGGCCGCATGATTTCTTTTAGCTCTTCAGCCAAATCGAAGGCGCGGATTTTTGCAGGATTCGAGAGACGGTCCATCATGTTGGTGATGCCACCGTGTTTGAGACCTTCGGTGATGGTCTCCCAGCCATATTGAACGAGCTTGGAAGCATATTTGGCATCGATTCCTTCTTCAATCATTTTGTCATAACACAGCAAGGAGCCGGTTTGCAGCATGCCGCAAAGAATGGTTTGCTCTCCCATAAGATCTGATTTAACTTCAGCAATGAATGAGGACTCAAGGCAGCCTGCCCGATGGCCTCCTGTTGCTGCGGCATAAGCCTTGGCAATATCCCAGCCGTCACCGTTTGGATCGTTTTCTCGATGTACTGCCAGCAGCGTGGGTACGCCAAAACCGCGTAGATATTCAGCTCGTACTTCCGATCCGGGGCATTTGGGGGCAACCATGACGACCGTTAGGTCTTCACGAATTTTCGTGCCTTCCTCGACAATATTAAAACCGTGTGAATAGGCCAGGGTAGCGTCTTTTTTCATTAGAGGCATAACCTGTGCAACAACGGCACTGTGCTGTTTGTCGGGGGTTAGATTACAGATGAGGTCTGCAGTTGGGATGAGATCTTCATAGTTTGCGACCGTAAATTTGTTAGCAGTGGCGTTTTTCCATGAAGGGCGTTTTTCATCAATCGCGGCCTGCCGCAGTGCGTAAGAGACATCCAGTCCGCTATCTCGCATATTCAACCCTTGATTCAATCCTTGGGCGCCGCAGCCAACAATGACCACCTTTTTACCTTTTAAGTAGTCGCAACCATTGGCAAATTCGCTTTGATCCATGAAGCGGCATTTGCCAAGTTCTTCAAATTGTAGCCTCAGTGGCAAAGAGTTAAAGTAGTTAGTAGTCATATTATTCTCCAGTGGTGCGTAGAAGTTCTGATTGAGTAATGGTAGAGGAATGTAGCGAAAAAAAACTATTGCGTAAAATGATATATGTGATATTTAATGTTGCAGAATATGCAATATGAGCAACGGTAATGGATTCGCGTTTATTAACACTGTTTATTACGCTGGCAAACACCTTGCACTTTGCCAGGGCTGCTAAAGCCTGTCATATGACCCCTTCTGCAGTATCACGAGCAGTACAAAGGTTGGAAGATCAACTGGGTACCGTGTTGTTTATCAGGGATAATCGCTCAGTTCAGCTCACGCCCGCTGGTGAGCTGTTCAGAGTGTACGCCGTTGATGCGAAGTCTCGGTGGGAGTCGCTGCAACAGGAGCTTAAGTTGGCATCCAAATCGCTTGAGGGCGAATTAAGGATTTATTGCTCTGTCACAGCCAGCTATAGCATTCTCGCTAGCATTTTACCGACCTTTCGACAGCGTTACCCTGGTATTGAGATAAAGTTGCACACTGGAGACCAGGCGGATGCTATCCCGCGGGTTTTAAGTGGAGAAGAGGATCTATCCATAGCTGCCCATCCTGGTAGCTTGTCTAAAAAAATCAGTTTCCAGACGATTACCTATACGCCTTTGCGCTTTATTGGTCCTGCGACTGAGTGTCAGGTATCGCAGAAAGTATTGAAGATGTTGAGTGTTGAGAAAACGCTGGATTGGAAATCCTTGCCTTTGATTGTCTCCGAGCACGGTTTGGCAAGAAAGCGTTTGGATGCCTGGTTAAAGGATGTGGGCGTAAAGCCTGACATATATGCCTATGTGTCGGGTCATGAGGCGATTGTATCCATGGTGGGTCTGGGGTTCGGTGTTGGATTGGTTCCCGAATTGGTTATTCAGAATAGTCCCTTGAAAGAGAAGGTAAGGGTGTTGCCCGTTGAGCCGGATATAGAGCCTTTTCACATCGGAGTATGTGTGCTTCATCAGCGTTTGCTCAGTCCGTTAGTGAGTGCATTTTGGCAGGTGACAAGTGAGCTGGTTGCGCGTTGACACAAATTAGGGGCGCGGCATTGTCAGTAAGGTTGAAACTGTCCTATGATGCAATGCGTATGTAAAACTTAAGGTACGTTGCATTGAACGAAGAAGATAAGAAAGAAGAAGTGGGCGAAGAAAATGATGCAAATTCGATTGATGGGTTGATTCCTGTCGACGAACACGTTGAAGAAGTTGTGGAAAAAGGACAGAAAGTCCGTCGTCGTGGCATTTATCTATTGCCGAATCTAATTACTACGGGCGCTTTGTTTGCCGGATTTTATGCAATCATCGCGGGTATGCACGGGAAATTTGAAGCGGCTGCAATCGCCATTTTTGTTGCAATGATATTGGACGGCTTGGATGGTCGGGTTGCGCGTTTAACTGGGACACAAAGTGCGTTTGGTGCAGAATATGACAGTCTTGCAGATATGGTGTCATTTGGTGTGGCGCCGGCGTTGGTTGTTTTTTGCTGGTCGCTATCCACTCTGGGAAAGTTTGGTTGGGCTGCGGCTTTTGTGTATGTTGCAGGCGCTGCCTTGCGATTAGCGCGTTTTAATACGCAGATAGAGGTGGCTGACAAGCGGTTTTTTACCGGCTTGGCAAGCCCGTCAGCAGCGGCTGTTATTGCTGGTATGGTGTGGGTCTGTTTTGAAGAAGGGTATACGGGTGATGGGCTTACGACGCAAATCGCCATTGCTGCAGCGCTGATTACGATTTTGTCCGGTACCTTAATGGTAATGAATGTGCCGTATCACAGCTTCAAAGGATTAGATCTGAAAGGCCGGGTTCCATTCGTGCTTATGCTGCTTGTTGTTCTGATATTTGTGGTCATTACGATTGATCCTGCACGAATGCTTTTGTTGATATTTCTGCTATACGCATCGTCGGGCCCTGTGCTGTTATTATGGGATCGAGTAATAAAAAAATAATCTTTTAACGCGAAAACGTTGACAGCAAGAAGTTAGCCCCTATAATGCGCCTTCCCTTCAAGCAGGAGGGAAGTGAAGCAAGCGTTTTTGATTTAAGTTGTTAAAAAGATTAAAAAACACTTGCAGATGAGGCGGCGAAATGTATAATGCGCCTCCGCGATGAGGGGAGTCATTTGATGGCAAGCCGAAGGCGACAAGCCTAGTCCGAGCGACGAGGTAGTTATTTAACAAGCTAGATCAAGTAATTCGTGTGGGTACTTGCTGAGATGCTTTGTGAGAGCAAAGATTATCAGACGCAAGATACTCGTGA
>PIVM01000883.1 GCA_003353945.1 Gammaproteobacteria bacterium | reverse complement strand
CGCCAAAAATAGTTACTCCAGTATCCGATATTCTATGCTCGGTTTCCCCCGAGCGAATCACTATGTAGATGGTGCAATCGAATATAGGTTATGAGCCCAACAATTCCGTTCTGTAACACCACCCTCATGAACCAGGCATATCATGCCTGATTCACAAGCCCAAGCTTCGCTCTTAGCGACATATGTTTCTTGCTCGAATGGGATCCCTTCGTTAGTAAATCTGCCTGCTGCTCGTCTGTGCCCACCCGTAATATTTTGATTTTCTCGTTTCTGCATACCTCTTGAACATAATGGTACTTGTTGTCCAAATGCCGTGCCTTCTTCTGGCCCATTCCGTTCATTGCCAAACGCCTGGCGCCATCGTTGTCCTCGTACACTGTACATCCACCACCCAGTTCCTCGTAGACTTGTATTAAAAGATTCCTAAAGCCCATGGTTGCCTTTATTGAGTCGTACAAGGCTATGTACTCCGCCGCGTTTGGTGAGTCTGCGACTGTATCCTGCAGACGGCTCTTCCAGGTTATTGCTCCACCATTCAAGTAAGTAATGAAGCCGGTTACGCTCCTTCCCTTCCGTTTATCGACTGCAAACGAGGAATCTGCGTACGTCTCTAACTTGAATGGTCTCTTGTCCGGTCTGTAGTGCAATCCTAACTCCTTGGTACCATTTAAATATCTTAGTAAACGTTTAATCCGTTCCCATCCACCTTTAGTAGGAGCAGATATATCGGATGCTAACCTCGACACTGTCCAGGTG
>PIVM01000130.1 GCA_003353945.1 Gammaproteobacteria bacterium | reverse complement strand
GTTACCACCAGGGCATTAGTGCCTTCATTGTAAGTTGCGGAAGTAATGCTAGGTACAGGCACGTTGCTGACAGTTACTGCAGTGGTGCCGTCTACAACATTAACGGCTGCGTCAGCACCGGCAGCCCAATCTTCTGCCGCTGCAATATTATAGGTGGCACCCCCAGTTGAGGTGAGACCCGCTTTGTTAATCAGTTTTTGGACTTCGGCTTTATCGGTGGCATCCAACGTAATGGAGAAAGCGGTGGCAGAAGTACGCTCAACATCGCTACTTCCCACCAAGGTGTAAGTAACATTACCCTCGCCATTAAATGTAAATAAAGAAGCATCGATATCGTTGGTGGCACCGGTCAAACTGGGGATATCTGCGCCAGTCACCGCAAGAATGCCTGTGCTGCCATCATAGGTAGCGCTGGTAAGTACAGGGGCTGCAATGCTGCTGACGGTGATTCCGTTACCTACCGCATCTGAAGTATCACCAGCAGTGACGATCGTAATAAAATCATCGGCGGCAGCAAGGTTGTAGGTCGCACCACCCGTGGCGGTTGTACCGTCTTTGTTGATTATGGCGTTGACTGCGGCTTCGTCGGTAGCACTTAAGTCTAATGTGAATTGCGTCAGGCTGTCGCGCTCTACATCGACGGTATCCGATAACGTATAGGTAGCGCCTCCTTCACCCGTAACAGTAAATGCTGAGGCGTCAACATCACTGCCGCCACCGTTGTCGGTAAAATCGGTACCGGCAACGACTAAATCACCGGTACTGGCATCATAGGTGGCGGAGGTAATCGTTGTTTGGGCGTAGAGACCCCGGGGCAAGAATAAGAATAAGAATAAGAATAAGAATAAAGATAACATACCACCAAAAATTCGGTTTTCCATGTTCTTTACCTCCAAACATCGGATCGACTCCAATTAGCTTTGCATTGGAATCTGTTTTGGAGCGATGATGCTGGCTGTTGTGCCAGCACCACCCTACCAAAATATCATCTCTCTGTATTTCTGAAATAAATCAGGCGGCAAATAGTCGTAATCCATCAACAGCAGACGATCAGAGTATTCGCCATAGTACGCTTCTTTCAACGCGGTCCAACTGCTACCGACAACACCACCCGCGTTAATCAATGCGTTACAACGGGAATAAGCAGTTTGCCTGGATTGAGGAGTAGACATTTGGCTGTAATCAAATGGGGTTTTTCGGTAAATAATATCAAAGTTATCCATAATCCATGCTGGATTACGAATGCAGAAAATGAACTTAAAGTCATCAAACAGATCGACTAACTGATGCCGTCTTGCTGTCCATATTCTATTGGTATCAAAATTTTTTCGATACTCAGATTTGTCCCAGTAGTAAGCTATAAACAAGGAGAGGCAAATATCCTTGCGCTTTTGTTTGCTAAAAAAGGTAGAAAATTTGCCGCCAGCGCCTACCAGCTCTAGACAGCCATTTATGAATGATGCTACTGGACTCGACATCGCCGTATGATAACGGACGTTTTGACGCAGTATCCCCGCCAACAAAGTAGAACCTGAGTGGGAAAAGCCTGAAAAAAAGTGAATTCTATTCATAAAACTCCCGTGTAATATGAATCATTACGATCACACTGTCACAACAGCTTGAGTCAGACATTTCTGAAGCACAATCGCAACTTCGAGTCTGCAAATATCTTGAGGTCGAACTCCTCAGTAAAAAGCTGTTTTATACATATCTTGCTGAATTTCTATAAAGAAATGTTTATCATTTTCTGCAATATGAGTGCTATCTGTTTCTAGATATTCATAGTGAAAACCGCAAAATAAAACGATATAACTACATGTGCTAATAGCATCAAAAAAGATCACTAAAAATTACTTAAGACTGATTAACGCTTACAGTACATCTACATATTAATACAGTAGCACATCAGCGCTTATTCTGTAACCAATATCGTTAGAGCATGTTTATGCCATCAAGTACATTTACTTATAAGAATGTTTTTTTGTGATATTTGCAAAAACAAATTGCAATATAGGAATTTTACAAACAAACAATTTCGGTAACAAAGGTACTATCCTTTGATATTTGCGCATGCCAAATCACAGTGTAACAAGGCTCTTTAATATCGTACCGTCGTGACACCCAGCCGGCCGGTAGCTTTTTATCCCCTCTTACGAGATGATATTGAATGTCCCTATTTCCAATCATTCTCATATACATTTTATGCGTATCGTTCAATATCTCAAGAGATCCATCACCTTGATTTTTCACTTCACAAGCCTCAGAAAAATGCCAGAACCCCTCTACCTGATGCCATTTTTTGCAGGCGATAAAATCTTTTACGCGTATCTTTCTTTCGTTCTTGTCGAGATAGAGCCCTCTTTGATGCACGACAGGATCGTCTAAGCACATGTAACCATCATGCACGCCACTAAACTGATCTACAAACTCATTTGTATCCCAGTGTTCACACCGAGCATTGGCTTTGCGCAGCCACATAAAATTTCCACCGCTTGTGGATTGATCCACCCCATCAATGCAAATAGTATTGTGGGCGGAGGTTCCTCGAAAATAATCTCGCCATTGTTTCTGCGTATGATAAGCGTAGGTACCTGGGTCGATCAGAAATTCGTGCCCACCCAAATTCAACGTAAAGGATAGTGCATCTGCGTGTCCATGGGCTGCTATGCTCTGATACCCCAAAGGACCTGCATCGACTATCAGCTTAATTTCAGTGTTTTTTTCAAAATCACTGCCCAGAATATAATATCCGCTTGATGAAAAGGCACGTTTTACGGGCGAATTCGACAACACGTTGATCTTCTCATATTGGAAGTCAGCCTCATTACCGAGGAGCCAGCGGGTTTTATCGTCTAGCCTTCCGGCCTTATACTTAAAATCACCTCGATTAAACAATATGGCCCCCGTTGCTAATAGTGAACGATATGGGCACCAATCAGATTCCTGAGAAAGTCGTACAACATAACCATCATCCGCATCACCAATCATTGGAACATTGCCACCCACGTCCATAATCGACGCAAGAAACCCCATCATTGATTCAATACGCTTCCAGTATTCAGTGGAAAATTCCTGCCCATTATTTCTTGCTGTTAATCCAGAAATAATCAAGAAATCCAGCACGAACTGCTGATATGAAATAGCCTGCTCCTTATTAACGCCATCGATCTCATTTTGTAGCAAGGCTTGCTCTTCAAGCATAACCATAGATTTTTTTTGTACTTTCTTGCAATCGGACCAATAAGGCCAAACCGTCGTGGCAACATATAGACCCGCCAATTCACCAATCAGATGGTTATTGGCAGAAGAGTATTTTGACAGATGCCCTTTAATAAAAGAGATATGCTGGTGGATGGAGCCATGCCATCGTTCCAATAACTTTTCTCCATCACCCCCTGTGAAAAGTGCGCTTTCATTTCCGCCAATCAACTGCCAAACAACGCTCCAGTTAATCAAACGAATGGCCAACTCTAACGAACTCGTCCAGTTTGGACCCAATAGATAAGGACAATTATCAAACCAGGAATTCAGTTGTACCTCTAAGGCATCGATGTAGCGCTGCTCATTTGTTAGGTAATATGCTTGAGCAATAGTGACGAGATGCAGGTGTCGATTGGGTTCCCATAGGTATTTAATATCCCCTACTATTGAGTCATCTCGATAGTTTAGAGTCTTACCAAAATTCAAGGGTGCATCAATTCCTTTAAGAGGATCGCGATTCCAATCGTCTTTGAAAGAATATTCTTTATCCAGCAAGTTAAAAATATCCAGTCTTCCAGCAAGCACCCTATCTGCTTCTTTAACATAATCCTCGATTAATACGCGATCATGGCAAGTATCTATGGAGTGTTCAGTTTTAAAGCTACTATCGGATAAAGGCAAATTACCATTTCGAAATAGTCCAAGGCTTTGCGACCTAGTGAAAACAGCCTGCTCAATACGATAAAGCACTTCCTGGTGCGACATGCATTTTAGTCTGTTCCAATACCAGTTTACACTTTCTGACATTTTCAAATCCTTTTTGAATTCTCATATTTACAGCACTGGAGAAAACAATCTCTTGTTGACACTTCTGCTTGATTATTGAAATTGCCTGGGAATGCGTGCACACAAAGCAGTTCTAACGCACTTAACTGACTCATAATTGGTATTTATGTTGCGAAAAATCTCGATATGAACCTATACCCTGAGACCTGATAAATGCTGCTTTTTCAAAACGTCAAAATACTTCTTGATCCGACTTGCATCCTAGCTGGCACCAATGGAAAAACCAACTTCGATAACATTCTTGATTTCCGCTATTCATGTTGCCATGAAGACCGGTATTCCAATAAATCAACACACTGTCCAGTGCGTAAAGATTCCATACAAGCCAATGTAGCCAATGTAGTGTTATAAAGACTATCAAAAGCAATTGGCATGGGAGAATCACTTTGGACGGCATCAATGAATCTTTTCATCTCCTCCCTCTGTCCTTTGTCTACGCCATTTGCTTTGATTTTCTTGTGATTATCTCCTTCATAAACAATCAAGTGCTCAAAATTGTGTAATTGAATGGTTTTATCCCCCCCAAATATTTCTATAAACTCTTTAGGAACCTTCTCGCCACCTTGAGTCAAATAGAGCAAATTTCCGACCGAGCCATTTTTATACTCTACCGTGACCGCGATATTTTCCAGGTTGTCTTGAGATGGCGTTTGTGGTCGTAAACATCGTGCGATTACAGACACTGGTTCAGATTGTGTCAAGCAGGAGAATAAGTCAAAGAAATGTCCAGCCTCTCCAACAAACCTGGACCCATGCTTGGTGACATCTGAATACCATGAGCCGGACTCCAGTCGTCCTGCATGTACACGATAGTGAATTACTAGCGGTGATATATCACTATTGATCAAACCGTTGATCTTGCCGATTAACGGAGAGAACCGTCTATTGAAACCAACCATTATTTTATGATTGCCAGATTCTTCAATAGCTTTACGCACACATTCAAGTTGTTTCAAATTTATCGCTAGTGGCTTTTCGACATATACAGTTTTCCCTTCCAGCAATGAGTCTGCAACAATCTGAGCATGTGAATCGTGTTGTGTTGCAATCAAAACAGCATCAATATCTTCGGAATGTAATAAGTGCTTGTAATCGGTACTAGTTCGAACAAAATTGAATTTGTGTGCGGCATTGGCTGCTGAAAGTCCCGTTGTTGTCGCTACTTCTTGCAATGTAACTGATTTGTTTTTCACTAGCTCGGGTAACAGCATACTTGAAGCGTAGTTGCCCGCACCTATCATACCGATTCTTATCGCCCCTCGACTGATTGTTTCTAATCCATGTTTATTCTCGGTTTCGAATCTGATGTTTGGCAAAATCTTGTCATGACTGATTCTCTCGGAATGCTGAAAAACCAGCCCTAAACCAGGAGCCAAGCCTTCTGCAATTTCCTGGTAAACTTCCTCAGCTTCGCTGAATTGACGTATAGAATCAATAATGCTCGCAATATCGATTCGGCCGGATGAAACCAAATCAAGAAAAGCTTCCATATTCCTGCGTTCGGTCCAACGAACATATCCGATAGGATAGTCCATACCTCTTTCTTCATAATTTGGATCATATCTGCCAGGCCCGTAGGATCGCGAAAATCTCAAGTCTAGCTCTTTCAAGTAAAAATCGTTCCACGATAAATCCAGCTTTGTCTTACCAATATCAACTACTCGCGCGCGATCTCTGGCCACTTCAACAGCGAGTTCAATAGGCCCATTGTTATTCCCACCGGCAGTAATAAATACACAGTCAACACCAACTCCTCGAGTAAATTGATTAACTACAGCTCGCAGACTCGGATCATCGGCTTTAAGAGCAAGGCTAGCGCCTCTTTTCTTCGCCAATTCACATCGTTTCGTCACCAAATCAATTCCTATCACATTTACGCCAGCTGTCTTCAAAAGCGGCACCAAGAGCTGCCCCAATAAACCCAAACCAATGACACATGCATTTTCACCTAACTGCATCTCTGCCTGACGCAGGCCTTGCATAGCGATGGAGCCGATTGTTGCAAAAGCTGCATGTTCCATCGCTACATTATCAGGTATGGGTATTACAAGGTTCTTGGGTACAAAATTGATTTCTGCATGATTAGCATAACCAACACCAGCACAAGCTACTCTCTGTCCGACTCGAAACTCTTCAGCACCGTCACCAACGGCAATAACAACCCCCGACGCTGAATAGCCCAGCGGAGTAAGAGAATCAAGCTTATTCATGACCTTATGATAGGTAGCAGTAAGCCCTTGCTGTTTAACCGATTGTAGTACCTTCTTTACTTGATCAGGCCTCGCTTTGGCCTTACCTAGATAACTCATTTTCCCTTCTTTTACTTTCATACCTTCTGTGCCAGCTGAGATAACACTGTAATGTGTCTGCACAAGCACGCCGCCTGACTTGAGCACCGGCAGATTAACCGACATAAGCTCAATATTTCCGCTTTTATAATTTTGACTGATTTGTTTCATCGCTAATCCCTTGCGCTTACGCTTTAGCAAACGTGATATGTTTTAAAATACATTTTATTAGTTGTCACTAAGTGACTACTTCTCCAAAATCAGTTTGTCATAGGTATCAGTGATTTCATCGACTATTTTCTCTATGTTAAAATGGCACTCGATGATTTCCCTGCTTCTCTTTCCCATTGCTACTCTCATTTTTTTATCCTGGCACAAAATAAGCAAGCTGCGGTAAAGCCCATCAACATCTCCTGGGTTTATTAAATAGCCATTTTGCCCTTCGATAACTGCTTCTGAAATCCCCCCAACAGGAGTTGACACAATTGGAGTTGAAGCTGCCATTGCTTCAAGTATTGAACCAGGCAGCCCTTCGTTATAAGAAGGTAACACATAGACATCTGCTTCGTTAAATACGTCAATTTTCTCTTTTCCAGAAACCCACCCCAACACCTTGACTCGTTTTTCCATGTTGTTTTTTGCTACTAGCTCGCAAACTTGTTCTACTTCTCCATCTCCACCCAATACTAGATGTGCCTGTGGAACCTGGCTGCTCAAGCGTTTAAATGCCTCTAGCAAGTCATACGTACCTTTCCTTCTGCCAAGACGCCCCATGAAAGCGATAGAAATACCTTCTTCTGAATGTACGCCTTCTGAAAACTGATCTAATATCGCCCCATTATATATGGTGTATATGTTTGTGTTATAACTTATGCCTTCGATAAACTCTTTCCACGCCTTTGATAAAACAAAAACAGCGTCAGTTCTGTTAAATAACCACTGTATTAGTTTCTTTTGAATAGTCGGCCCATCCTCATAGAACTCCATAAACGAGGAACCATGAAGATGTATTACCGTTTTAAATCCTCGCAATTTTGAGTACATTAATATTGGAAGTTTTCGATAAAAACTCATTCCAAAAGATAAATGAATATGAACTAAATCGACATGTCTAAATGACTTAAGAAAAAATATAATGTATGCGCGCAACGCATTAAATGTCTTTATCAAATATTGGCCTTGCACGTAATTATCAAGAGTAGAAATATACTCCAATTCTACGTCATCGCGAAGACCCGCTTGAAGCCAATTATTAACCACATTAGATATGCCGCTTGTTGCACCTAGATCTGGACCAAACATTAAAACTCTTGATCGTCTTTCCATAACAAAACCTATAGACAGTATATTTCGCAGCTGTTACCAATATCGCCAATTACCACATAGATCTGGGAAGCGACTAGGCAGCAACAAAAAAACACAATTATCGAGGCAATATGAGTACGCACTTTCTTTCGAAATAAATTCCCACAAAACAAAACAGAAATGACCTAACGAATAGAATCATTCATGCTTCTCCATCTAAAATATATATTTTGCTCACAAATATCCAATCTAATACTGGATACACTTTCTGAGTATTCAATAACACTGCTGTCAAACTACCATGGCTGAGAATCAGGATGGTAAAATCTCCCATAAGAACCTACTCCAGGCATACCATTAATGCGCCTGATAACTCCGGTAATCGGTTCAATGTATGCTTTTCTAAAGGCAAAATCACAATACTGGCCAATATAGTTACCAAACGTCAAACTATTATCTCGTTTAAATTTGTTTAAATCATTATCAAAGTCACTTCCATAAAGTGTAACTTTGTTTGGAATCAACACATCTCTTACATAGTCATAAATAGCAATGTCCTCTCTGTTTCTCTCGACTATAGACTCATAGTACATTTCATAGATTTCATCACTCTTTACGCGATTCTGAACTACATTTTTCTGTTCATAGCGAGGGTCAAATGTTTTGTCGTCTATTTCCCTTCTAAGAAGTACGAGAAATTGATCAAATTGCTCGACAACGCCAACCAAAAGAAATTTTTCCGTTAATATTTCTTTAGCCTTCTCACTATTTGCTTCGCCTGCAATTTTTTTCGTCTGAAAATTGGCTACCCCTTCTGTTTCCAGGAAGTCCTCGAAACGTATAGTCCGCGATTTACGCTCAGAAATGTGGCGATACTGTGATATATATCGCTTCACAGGATCCCTCAACAGTGTAATAAATTGCATGTTTTTATACGCGGTGGCAAGCTCGCTGTAGGGATAGATCGAATGTCCACCAATAGCACAAACAGGCCGAATGACTGAATTCAACTTATCCATGTCAACTGAGCGAAAAACGCCGTCAGACCCCTTTGATAGGGGTCTTGCATCGCAGTACTGAAAAAGAAAATTCCTCCGCAGTATATGAATAAGACTCGTTCCAGCAGCCTTCTCAATATGAACTAAAGCGAGAATATTACTGTGTTTTTTCTCCACTTTTATCACCTTGTGCTTGCGTTAACATATGTGGTTATCTTGTTACATGCGCGGTCCATAACCATCTCGCTACCATCGCCAAGTACCTTTTCGCGCTTAGAAGCCGTCGCGACAATATACCCAGAGTAGAACCACAGAATATACGAGAAAGCATTAAAATTAATCAAATCGGTATAGAACATTGAGATCATCGCGACAAACGTAACACTGGTCCATCCAAGAGATAGCGCGCCTGAAATGTCATCCCTTTTATTTTGCCTAAATGAATCAGTAAATACCAAGCCAAAGAATAGGAACATAAGGGCAGTCCCCAACAAACCAACCTCCCAGAGCAAAACCGATGCAGACCCACGTAACGCGGCCCCATACTTTTCAGCGTACTCTCCGGAAAATCGATCTCCAAGAAAAGACTCTGAGACATTGCCAATCCCAACACCAAATACCAGCCTAGATGAATCGCTCGACAACTCTTGTAAAGGTAGCTTTATTGCATCCAGCCTACCATATCGCCCTCTCTCAATTTTTTCGCTGCCCTTTGACAAATATTCGTCAACGCGCCCTTCCATTGTGAAAAAATCAACAATACCGTAGCCCCATCTTGGCACCATATAGTGATCATATACAGGTATGAATGCAGAAATGAAGGTGATAGCTACAAATACCACACTGACAACCTGTTTCATTCCGTTTTTACTACGCAGAGATACAATGATTGGGATAAGTATTGCTAGCGGCAGTAATAATATTGTTACTTTTGTCTCATTAATCATTGTTGGAATCAAAAATACCGTCAAAGCAATGAGTAATTGGTAAAGCTTTAAATATTTCCGCAAGTAAAATGCTGTAAAAACCGCCGAAGCGCAAACCAAATAGACTGTCAGTTTTCCGGAACTTCCAAATGTCCCGCTCACATAATCTCCGCTTAGAACCCCTTCTGACTCAATTAACCTCTGATAAAGACTAACAGGTAATTGTACCGCCGTAAGGCAAAATAGCAGAAGCATTTGCCGGCGTATTTGCTGATCAGAGAACTCGTAAAATAAAGGAAGAAAGAACAATGGAACATATTTGAAATATGTTCTAATACCAGCAAAAACAGTGCTTGCTGCAACAGAGTTTAGTACTATTCCCGACACAACACTCAATACGATTAACATGATTATGGCCATGTATGCAGGCGGCAGTCTGATGGATTTTTTCTTCGCAGAAAACAGAATCACGACTAACATAACTGTTAATGAGAGCACTTCCGGAAGGTAAGTCAGTGCATGATGAAAAAGCCCATGACTAACAAAATAGTCTGTTAGGAAGATCGAAGCAAAAAGAATGTATATCATTGCATTCATAAAACCTCCATTATGACCACGCAGATTTCTAATTGAAATATCTTTACTATTGTAAGTGAGCCAACAGTTTATACACTTCCTTTTCGGAATGGTGATCAAACGCATATTCTTGTGCGTAATCACCCATCTCTGCTCTGAGTTTACGATTATCTATCAGTCTAAGTACGTCATTAACCATATTACTGTAACTTCCCGAGCAAAAACCAAGTCGCTCCCTGTCAAATACTTTGTCAGGATTCACAAAAAGACTTACGACAGGAACACATCTCATCCATGCCTGAATAAAGGTATTTGAGAAACCTTCTCGCTTACTTGTATTAACCAATATATCTGCCTCAGAAAGGATTGAATTAACTTTATCCTGACAAACGGCACCTATGTAATTCACCACCTTCTGCTCATTGATCATCGCTCCCATGCTACGCCCCCAATCCCCCCCACCGAGAGAACCGATCATAGTAAATCGAACACATCGCTTTGCACTAAGTTCATCAGCAAGCTTAAGAAATATATTTGGTTGCTTCATCGGTTTCAAATTTGCTATCCAAACAATATGAACAGTTTTACCTTTCGCAACATTCTCCTTCGGCTGCGGATGAAAATTATTAACTATTGCTGAAGGTGTTTTCCCATAGTATAACTCCAAATACTCTGATTGATCTCTCGTTTGCGCAATAATTACATCAGCTCTACTAATCCCATATTCGATCAACCTTTTTTCAAGATAACGACTAAGACCTCTAATCGAAAAACCAAAAGACATTGGGGTAACATCATCATCATGTGCTATATGCCAAATAAACTTACATTCTTTCTTTCTGATGTAGTAAACAGCGAACCCAGTGTACGCCAACCCTCTACGCTGATAGACAATATCTGGTTTAACTGAAGTTAATGCCTCATAAAGACCGAACGCATCACATAGATAGCGATAACGAATATCACGAAATACTCGATTAATTAGAATAATTTTGTATCCAACTGGAACGTATGACGGGTCTACATTTCTTGTTATGAAATAAATCTCGTATTTCTTAGATGAAATCAATGCGTCCATGATGCACTTTACCTGATATTCAGCACCTCCCATTTTGTAGGTCCAATGCCCCGGCATTATGATGCATATTTTCCTTAGTCTAGACTCAGCCATCTATTCCGTCCTGTGATACAACACAGACAAACCATCTAAGTGGAGGAAACGACATCCTTCGAATTTCCTGACACGGAAATAGCAATCTGTGACTAGTCGATATTCTATAGGTGCAATTTGTATAGCGGAGCACCACCACTTGAACAACCAATGCATTCTGATTTTGCCAAGTTTGTATAACGCAAAATCAGTTCAATAACCTTATTGTCTGAATACGCGTAATCGTTATTCCCATCCGCCCCACTATATTGTGAATTCTGATAATATAATTCCTTAGTTTTTAAATTTTGAAGAAAACTCATTAGCACTGCAAATCCATGAGGATTTTCGAAATATGAATGAAAGATGTCGATTGCTATGACAAGATCAAAACGATTCTTTTTTACTGAGGAAACCATATCCTCTATTACTTCATAGTTGTAATTCTCTACACCCTTTAATGTGCTCATAAGCTTCATTTTTCCATCATCAGCTCCCGACACAAAACACTTAAAACCATCATTGCTAAACTTATTGAAAAGACAGCCAAGCTTTCCACTAATATCCAATACGTTGCCTATCTTCACAGCCGAACTATTTTTTATTAAATGGTACAAATCATTATTGCAAGCACATGTCGATCTCTTACGATTAAGCGCTAATAGATCAGGGTGTGTGAATGGTGGTAGGCCAACAAGACATTCTTCATTCAACGACTTGCCTAACTGCTTAACGAAACGGATCCATTCTGGATGCCTTACTGCAATGATTACTGGAATTATTTTCAACATAAGCAGCTTGGCTATAGTTAGCCTATGTGCACAATTACTAAATAGGAAGTCTCCATTTCTTCCTATGCTTATTGTAATTTCATCGCATATTTTTCTATTGTCACGACAATCTCCTTGCAGAATATCAATCTGAGTTCTGTAGCCTTCTTCCTTAATTGCAAAATAGAGTTTTAAAACACTTTCCAATCTTTGTCCTAAATCTTCTTCGCTTGAACACCCCCAAATTACTTCTCCCTTCTGCATCCTATTTATGTTTCTCTGATAAAAAACAGTTTTATGCCAACTCTGGCCACTACAGCACACTTCATTCATTGCAGAATACACATCCAAATCAGAGAACTTCTTCTCTAACCTATCCCAATCACCACCAATAACCCTACCTTTAAAGTCATTAACGTTGAACTCCCTTAGACCACTGTACTCAATTTTTCCCGGTGATATCCAATATAATCCTGCATCCCGATCGATATACTCACATGAATAGCCAGACAAACAATCCAAATAGCTAAAATAGATAGAACGAATTTTGCCTGATATAGCTATATATTGTAGCCATATAGCTTTTAATAAAGATGTGGTTTTAGTAGCATTGTCAAATTTGGATGTTATTATCTTCTTAACTTTTATTATCCAATGCTTTTTTTGTCGGTAGGTTGCGCTTCTCTCACATTGCGTCGTCATAATCCATACAGCCACAATTTTTGCAGTCCTTTACTTCTGCGCATCGTCCCACACCCAGATGTCAAATTTGCTGATTTCTTGTATATATAATGGTAATTCAATTAACCGGGTAGTGCCACTTCGCTGACTTTTTGATATTAGATCAATACTTAATAAACACCCATACTGTTAGGGCCTCGGAAATAATAAATTTTCCAATTAGGCGCAGAATCATGCTTTCTCACCGAGGCGTTCAAATGGGAGCATATTGGAATATGTAAGCATTTGAACAACGAAGGTGAGGGAGC
>PIVM01000314.1 GCA_003353945.1 Gammaproteobacteria bacterium | reverse complement strand
TATTTATAATAAATATGTTTACAATTATTTTATTAATAGGAATTACAGTTGCTCTAATAACCAGAATGGTTTATTATTTTAAGTATGAGTCAAATGAGGTTTTTTAATTTTTTAAAAACTTAATATAATAATGGACTGAGTTATGGATAAAAAAAGTTTTTTGGATTAAAATTGATTTGTATATTATTTATAATAAAAACTATTATTCTAAACTCTTAATCAACCTTTTTTTAAACCTTAACTTTTAAAAAACTCTAAACAACAACTTTCAATTTTTAAAATGACCTCTTTACCATTAGATTTAGAAAATATAATAACTGATTATAAAACTGATTTAGAAACTCAAAATGATTACTCTGTATTTGTAATATATGGAAATACTTATCAATTAGACAAAAAATATAATGAACCAGAGGATATGGTTTATCCTATTACTACTATTATAGCAAAAACAAATTGTAATAAACGAGAATTATGTATGACTTATATGAGACAAACAATAGATTATTATATGAAAAATCCATTTTATAAATTAGATTATAAAGACTTAATCAGTGATTTAAAAATAATAACTACACCTATTAAAATTAACAATAAAAACAAATTAGATAAAATTATTAACTTTAAGTTTTTTACAACCTATTACGACATTAGAGATTTAAACAATGATTATTTATCAATCATTAATGGTGATTTAGAACAAATGAATATTGAGACTGAAAATGTATTGAAAATTAATTAATTTTTAAAAAACAATATTTAATAATGGACTGAGTTATGGATAAAAAAAGTTTTTTGGATTAAAATTGATTTGTTTATTTTTTATAAACTAATCAATTAAAAATGACTAATTATAATTGTATTGAAGATATATTGGAAGATTGTTCTGTTGAAACTGAAACTGAATGGAATAATTTAATTCCAAAAGATATTGAAGGTATATTAAATACTATGTTATTTGATACCGAGGAATATTTTTCTTACTCTGCTGGAAGTGATAGTTATTGTTTTAAAGTAATTGAAGAATTAAGTTGGTTTAAATCTGGAAAAAATAAAGGTCAATTAAAAGAACTAATAGTTCAAGAATGTCTTGGTAATGGTAAATTACTTAATGCTAAAAAGAAACTAAAATATACTGGGAAGAACTGGAAAATTACTCATTATTTTAGAACCTCTTGTTTTTATGGTAATATTGAGTATGGTAATAAATGGATTAAAGAAACTTCTAAATATTATATGAGTAAAGGTTGGGTTCAACCATTCCAAGACCCTTCTTTTTAAAAAACATTTTTTAAAAACTAAATATTATAATGGACTTACATTATTTCTTAAAGATTTTTTACAAAATATACAAACTCTTAATTCAAAATAAATTGCTTAAAAATTAAAACTGATTATAATATAATAAATATATCTTATTATAATTAAAATGACTAAAATTAATATTGTAGAATTATTTGCTGGTGCTGGTGGTTCAAGTACAGGGTTTAATCAAGTTGAAGGAGTAGATGTTGTTGTCGCAAATGAATATGATAAAACTGCTTGTGATACTTATTATTTTAATAATCATGACCATACTTATTTAATTAGAGGAGATTTAACACAACAAGATATAAAAGATGAAATTATTAAATCAAGTGTAGAAAAAAATGTAAATGTTTTATGTGGTGGTATTCCTTGTCAAGCATTTAGTAGTGCTGGTAAAAGAGATCCATTTGATACAAGAGGACAATTATATAAAGATTATTTTAATATTGTAGATAATGTCAAACCAAACGTTTGTGTTATTGAAAATGTAAAAGGTGTTGTATCCATGCGTCATTATAATGATGATATTACGGATGAACTAAAAGAACAAATTAAAGAAGATATGAAAACTTTGAAAAGAAAAGATATTATCAAAAAATACGGAGAACATATGTTCAAGATTATTGATAAATGGGTTGAAATGTTTAAAGATAGAGGATATAATGTTGAATGGAATGTATTAAAAGCATCTAATTATGGAGCACCACAACATAGACAAAGAATGATAATGATTGCTTCCAAACTCAAAAATAATAAAATTATTTTCCCAACCAAAACACATAACGAAAATGGAACCGATGGTATGACAAAATGGATGAGTGTAAGAGAAGCAATTGACGATTTAAAAGACTTACCCGAAGACAAAGATTTTGGTCATATATTTAGAAATTATGATAGAAAAGAAAGAGCATTATTAGAAGATAAAACTCAATTAACATCTACACAAAAGAAAATACGAGATACGCCATTCAACAAAAGTTATACCAATTATGGTGAGGCAAATAAAAAATGTCATCCAGATTTTCCATGTAATACCGTTAAAGAAAATCACGGGTGTGTTTTTACTCACTATGAAAAACCAAGGCATATGACTGTTAGAGAATTAGCAAGATTACAAACATTCCCAGATACTTTATTATTTCCTTGTTCAAAAGGTCAAGCTTATAAACAAATCGGTAATGCTATCCCTTGTATATTAGGTAAAGTTATTGGAGAAAGTATTAAGAAAATGTTTGAATTAAATGAAAGTAATACCGAAAGTGAAACAATACAAGAATTAAAAATTGAAGATGAAGAAGTTGAGGAGATTAACACAGAATTAACAGAGGAAGAACAAATTAATTATTCAAAGATGACAGTAAAAGAATTGAAAGAAAAATGTAAAATAAAAGGAATTAAAAAATATAGTAAAATGAAAAAAATAGATTTAATTGATTTATTAAAAAAATAATTTTGGATAAAAAAAAGTTTTTTTGGATTAAAATTGATTTGTATTATATTTATAATCAAAACTATTAACTTTTAAAACTTTAACCTAACTTTTAAAAACTCTTTTTAAACTCTTTTAACCTCTTTAACTACCGTTTAGTTTCTTAGTAATATTTTTAAAATGAACTCATTAACATTTTTAAAATATAAATTAACAAAGAAATCATTATACTCATTTATTACTACTTGTGATAACACTTGTGGTCATTGTGATGATTTAGAATGTGAAAAAATGAAAAAATGTAAAGAATGCTATGAAAGAAAAGTATGTAAAATGTGTTATTATCAAGGACAAATCTTGTGTAAAGAATGTGATGATTTTATTAAATCT
>PIVM01000882.1 GCA_003353945.1 Gammaproteobacteria bacterium | reverse complement strand
AGGGGGAAAGGGTTAGCCTTCATTCTGAGGCGCCCCCCGTCTATATAACGCAGTATACAATCACCATTGGCAGATCGAACGACAAAAGGGATCCAACCCCCTTCATTTATGACCAATTTCCCACGCAATCACCGAGTAACACCACCCCTTCTAGGGTTAAAACAAATCTCAAAATATTAGTCCGACATTTTGCCAATTCCACGATCTTTTTACCTTGCGTTTTCACCCATTTTTCCCCAGAAACAGACCACAATTTAGCCGTTTTTGCTCTTCTTCCTCGCGCCATCCAGAACTGTGTCATACGTCATTCGATTCAGTGACCTCTGGCCTTTCCAAAGAATACAACTCCAGTCAGGTTACTAGGTCAAATAAACAGATTCTAAGCCAATCAAATGAGGCGTCAACACAGTTCTGGGTCACCAAGAACCAACGAGAGAGCGCCCTGGAAATGGCCGTCACGTGGGGCGAATGCGACTTAGCGATTGGTCGAGACGCGTCACGTGGCACCGCCATTATGACGATGCATGTAAACATTGCGGGATTTTGAGGAAGGAGCTCATATTTCCCCGAATTTCATGCCTGTTTTGGCCAAATTGAGTGTCTATATGTCGTTGTAACCATGAAGGCGAAGGGGGTCAGGTGAGACTAATATTTGAGGATTATTCTACGACTGAAATTGGGCATGAAAGCGCTTGGGATAACGCAGGATACCCGGGGGAAGCCGTCATAACAATGCCTTTATATTAGATTTTAACACTT
>PIVM01000881.1 GCA_003353945.1 Gammaproteobacteria bacterium | reverse complement strand
CGAATGGTTTTGCCCGCTGACTTCCATATCAAGTCATGCGCTGCGTATCGAATTGTGACGCCCTTGTCTCCATAAACCGGACTTTCTGCCTCATGCATCGAATCCGTCTTTTTTAGTAAGGATTTCAGCTTGACCTTATTGCCATATTTGCGTGGTTGCCCTCTTTTCTTCGGTCCCTTGCGGATATACGCCTTATAGGCGACTGCGTTTGACCTGACACGGGAAATCAGATGATTGTCCTCTGACAGCATGCCGTTAACGATTTTGCGATTGGCATAGTAGGCATCGGCGACAAAGTAATATGGTTCGTCAATGGCAAGCAGCGAAAGCAGGTTAATCATCTTGTCGAGCAGGGTATGCTTATCACGGTTCGATAGCACAATGCCCTCGTGGATTCTAGCCACAAGAGGAACGCTAAACACGCTATCAGCAGCCCTGCATAGAATGGATGCCGCTTGGAAGGAGTGCCCCATAATGTACTCCGCCTTGGTGTTTGACTCAGGCTCCTGATGCAGCAACTTCACGGCTGGCATTTTCTTGCCTTGCTTGGCGGTCTTGATTCCATCACCCACCAGTACAAGGCGACCATTGACACGAACAGGGTCTGTAAACAGCTGCAGAACAACCTTGGCCCACAAGGCCGTCATCTTATCAAGGTTAATCCCTGTGCTGTGAAAGTTATCCAGCAGGTTGTCGTAAAAATCCCCATGCAAGCCAAGTGCACGCACAATGCTGGTCACACCCATCTTCTCAGTGCGT
>PIVM01000880.1 GCA_003353945.1 Gammaproteobacteria bacterium | reverse complement strand
TGCTGCGGCATTCCCGCTTATAAGCGGGATCACCGCCACATTTCAGGGTGGCGCCCAATGGCCAAAACCCCAAAACTCGGCGGCGTTCCCGCTTATAAGCCGGATCACCGCCGTGTTTCCAAACCCCATTCTGAAAATATGGCGGCGTTCCCGCTTAGACAATCACCAACCGTCATCAAGCCCGTTGGCCATTCAGAAGCACCATAAACTTTATAACATCTGTACCATGTGTATATACTATATATAAGAAAGCATAAACTCGCCATGTGAGCGTCCAAATACGCTCGTGGCACGTTCTGGACGGCTCCGCCCGATCCCAACCGTCGAAGTCAGAAGAAGCTTTCTGATGCCGTGTTTGCCTTCCAACACCTTATCAGGGCAATATTATAAATACATGTGCAACAAATAACCCATCGCTGCGCTGTTTGCACCGCTAATGCTCTCGCTGTGAGGGTCGCACTTCCAGGTGAGTCGGTTGGTTGTTAGTTCTGTGTGCGAGTTGGATCAGAAGACGTTTTTACATTCTTCGCTGTAGAGTTATTATTCCTCGATCACCATGTCCTCGTATTGCGCCACAGAAGTGCTGGGGTTGGGGTTCCTGTGCCAGCTTGGTTGAGGAGGGATGTAGGCCATATTTGCATTGAATGCAGGGGCTGGGTTGGTATTCTGATTCCGACACTCGTTGATTCCAATCTCCTGCAATTGTCTGATGCCCTCCATAAATGTCTGATGGAGCTCCATGAACCGGCCGTCAAGATG
>PIVM01000313.1 GCA_003353945.1 Gammaproteobacteria bacterium | reverse complement strand
TTGGAGGGCGTCGAGATCATACACATTTTGAATATAGGCAGGCATCGTATAACTCGTTAAATCTACGTAATTGTTATAACCCGCAGAGGTCGTCGTGTCGACAACGCCTATGTCGTTCACCGCGACCACACTTCCCATTCCGTCTTCGTAGATGAGATAGATCAGCAGCACCCACAGGTCAAGGTCCCCGCCTTTACCGTAGCGCCTTTGCAGCTCTAGCAGAGCCTCGTTGTCTGATAGCAGCGACCATGCTGCCCCATCACTGCCGTCAGAATCGCAACTATAGCTGCTTAATTGCGCCTGGCGCAATGTCACAGTGTTAACAATATCTAGGGGAACAACGAAGCGAACATGTTCAGATGCTCCTTCTGTGGGAGCGTCGTTGTCTATGCCGTTCCAAGCTTTCAGTATACTGAGATCCACAATACGCTGCGTTTCCTGAAAGGTCGTCGCCAGCGTGGGTGTTATCGTTTGCACGCTGTTAACCGTGCAAGAAGTGTAATTCGTGTCCAAAAACTGCTCATTCAAGCCCCCGTTCGCCGCCGCAAATGCCTCATCCCTGTGGGCGTAGGTCCCCATTGTCATATGTACAAGGGTGGGTGTAATGCCATACGTTGCCGTATAGGGCTCCGACGCACCTCCGTCGCTAAAGTTATTCCGGATATCAGACAGACTCAGAGACGGCGAGTTCAGATACTCACCCGCCAATCCCGCCGACATCAGTTGCATCATGACTCTGCCTTCATCCCACTCGTTTACATTCTCACTTGTAACAGGCGCACTCGTGCCAAACAGACCTACCTCTACATTCTTACTCTCGACCACATTGAGACCCGTTACCCGGAATTTCTCTTCGTAATAGGAGGCGATGGTCGAACCTGTTGTTACAACCTTGCAAGAGTCTTCATCAATCACCTGGCAGGAGTCTAGTTCTGCCTGTGTTAACCATAAGATCTTGGCCCCGGATAGTGTGATGACTTCATCCGCTTCATCAGAGTTGAATGGCAGTCTGGCACTGAAGGCATAGATCGCCCCCCTAGATGTCACTGCCTGCAAAGGCGCCCACAGCAGATATCCATCCGCCGGGTCCGATGATACGCTGGTATATGCAATCGAATACGAAAAGGCAAGGGAGGGCATAATCGTGCTATGGTATTTGATCTCCAATACCGGTAACAGGGTGATGTCGCCAAGGGAATCGTTACGCTCCTGGATCTGCCCTTTATCATCGGAAGGCCAATCCAGGCTGGTGAGATTGTAGCGAAGATGTGTGGTAGATTCGGGCTGTACTTGCACATCTACGTAAATCGAGGTACCGGTATTATGGTCGCTCACTGTCACGGTAAAACCCGTACGGTTTGGCATCACCTGGTAGGGCGAGATATCTAACGAATCGGGTACGCCGTCACCGTCGTTATCGTCATCCCAAAGGTTGGGTACACCATCGTTATCTTTGTCCGTAAAACTATCGGTGTAGGTTCCCGTTGCGTTGATAAGTAAAGGATCCCATTCCTCGCCATCTGTCATGCCATCGTTGTTGCTGTCCGCTTGCAAAGGATCAGACCGCCACTGTTTGTCGTTGCCGTCGGTAAATCCCGCTAGCTCCACCGTGTCGGTGATACCATCACCATCGCTGTCGACATCTGTATGGATAGTGCCCAAACACCATTCTGTTTCATTACTCAAGCCATCGTCATCATCATCGTCAGTAGGTTGGCTGCCCGTATCCACAAATAATGTGCGACAGTCATTGAGGTTGCCCGTGTCAGCAATGCCGCCGGCTAAATCAGAAAGCATTTGCTGCATCGATTCCCCACCGGTGTTTTCCTGCTGCGGCGGCGCGGTTAACTCCTGCAAGGCCTCTTCTAGGGGCGATGCCTCTGCTGCACGGTTGAACACAAAGGTATATTGCCCCGCCTGCAGCAGCGGCTGCACTACCATCAGTACAATCATTGCTATGGCCACGGCTGTATACAGAGTCCGCTTTCGACGCACCAGCAATAACGCCACTATCAGCAGCGGCAGTATGATGAATACGCGTAATGCCAGTGGTGATAACGGACGCAGGGCTTTGGCAACCAGCTCGATATTCAGCGAAGAGGCCGCCTGAGAGGTTTTCTCTGATGGCGACTGAGATGGTTCAGGCAGAACCAGTGCTCCGGATTCTGCCGACGCCTGGGGTAGTTGGATTGCGGGAATATGATCGCCGAAACGGGTGAAGTCGATGATCATGTGGACCTGAGCCTCATATCGTTCTGAAGCTTCAGGCATATTCAGGTTGAGAATCTGACGACGGGGCAGGCCATCTGCATCCAGCCATAGCTCACCCTCGCCACTCATTGCTACCAACTGTGGGTTCTTCTGCAATTCTGTCCCCTGAGGTAAGCGACCCGATAGCGCCTGCTGCATGCGATCTCGCTGGTATTCGGCATAGCGGTCTCCATCCACTGTAAAGGTATATCGCTTGAATTTACCTTCAGCTGTGGTCACCGTTTCCGCCTCTGCCACATCGCGCGCGGCCACCAGATATCCTAAAGTGTCGCCCCCTGGCGCCACACCCCCTAGAGGATCCTCCACCTCCTGCCACTTACCCTGATATCCCACATAGGCTTTACTGCCGGCCAGGATCATTTCCACCGCCGCCTCTTCTGTGCCGGCATAGAATTGCAGGCGGGCGCGTCGCTCCTCACTACCATCAAAACGGGTACTTTGGGCAACATCGCCCAGTATTCGCATCGAAATCCTCTGATCGCGCTGACCGCGGTTGGCGGGTACGGGTCGGGGGATCAGTGTCTGATCGATGTCGGCTACGGTATGGAAGCTCTCTTGCGCTCGGGCGCGTTCAAGGGCGGCGGCAATAACTTGTTCAGGTGTTTCCGCACCTGCATTCTGCAACGCAAGTACCAAGCCACCCGATATCGACAATGTTACTATCAGAGAGAATGCAAATAGTAGTAGACGGCGTGAGTTAGGCATGGTTATACCTCCGGCAAATAGTAAACTTGAAAACAGAAAGGATGGGCCGGTGATGGGTGTGTCCTAAATGAGTTGGAGACATAATGTGTCGCTAGGATTCGACCTGGATTCGTCAACGTAACTCCCCGTTTCGGAAGTTCAGAAGGCCTGAACCGGCCTCCAAACATGTTAGT
>PIVM01000312.1 GCA_003353945.1 Gammaproteobacteria bacterium | reverse complement strand
ATGAAGTGACAACCTCGCAGCATCCGATTACCAAAAATGGTTGGACGGGTGTGGGGTATATTATTATTGATCCGCAGACGGGGAGTGGGGCTTATAAGATTAGTGGGGGGAGTGATGGAGCAGTATTAAGTAGGAATGCTACAATTACTGCAATATCTTGGATCGCTGTTGGTGTAATATCAGTTGCATCGATGTCTGCATTGCTCGCAGGAGCATTTTATGTGGCTGCAGTATATGGTGCAACAATTATAACAGTTGCTTCTAAGATATTATTCTATTGCGCGATAATTCAAAGCCTATTTAATATGGCTAGGTCAGTTGCAAACTGTGAGGCATTATCGGCAATTAATGTAATTATGGGCGAACTTTTTCAATTGGTTGTGGCTGGTATGTCTATGGGCATGCCAGCTTGGCTTTCTATACTGATTTTTAGTGTGCAACAGCAAATGCCAGAACCTGCAGAAGAGTGTTAGTTAAAGGTAAGCGTAAATGTTAAAATACGAAAATAGTATTATTGGGGCTGTAGGAAGGAATATGCAATATTATGAAAATGCTGTCAGAGAAATTGACGCAAAAGGATTCTTGTTTCCTGTGTGGAATTGGTCAGCGTTTTTTTTTAATTTTGGGTGGATGATATATAGAAAGTTGGGTTTCTTCTATCTAGGATTGCATGCTGCAACATTAGGCATCTTGGGTGGATTAATCTATGAGCTATTTCAAAATAATTATTTGAAATGTATTCTGTTGTTTGTTTTGTATGTTGTGGCTTACGGAATGTATGGAACAAATTTATACATATATAGCATAAGTCGTTACATTGACGATAAGTCTCTGAAGAGTAATGAGCAAGAATATGCGCGAAGATTGAAGGGGCGGTTTGGAACCATAATTGACGATTTTCAAAGGGATAAACAGAGGGTAATGCCAAAATAAACAGGTTAACGGGGTTAAATGGGTCGGTGACAAATGGGAATTATTCAGCTTTAGGTTTGTTCTCAGAGTAAATAGAACAGCATGTGGAAATTTGTGATGGATGCTAGGACTGCCCTTTACCCATAAAGGATAACCGGACAATTAGCCTTGAGTAATGCATGCTTCAAGCATGCTTATACAAAACCAGATTAAACAAACACTCTCAAAACCGACCAGCATTGAATTCGTTTGCAATCTTCTCAAGAGCAAAGAGGTCTGCCACAGAACTGAACTGGCCACACACGTGTGTGGCCAGTTTGATTTTTATGATGCTCGGGATCAAGCGCAAATCAGCGGTTGTTTGAAAGCGCTGCGTGAACTCGAGTCATGCGGACATTTTTCCTTGCTTGCTACGCATAGAAAAGCGGCTGCTCCAAAATCCCCTCGCCGCTTAGCGAATCCCATTCCCCCTCCGCTTGATGTGCCAGCCAAGGCCGGTGATGTCCAGGATCTAAAACTTCTATTGGTACAAAAAGACGAGCAGATGCGGACCTGGAATGAGCTAATGATAGAGGAGCATCCCTTGGGTGCAGGGCCTTTGGTGGGAAGGCAACTACGTTACCTCATTCATTCACGCCACGGCTGGCTGGGAGGATTTGGATTTGCCGCCCCCGCCTTGCAATTGTCTGATCGTGACAAATGGATTGGCTGGGATAAAAAACAACGCCAGGCATACCTGCATTTTGTGGTTGCCATGAATCGGTTTTTGCTTCGCCCAAGCGTACAGTGCCATAACCTGGCATCAAAAGTGATGAGCATGAGTATGGCGATATTGGCGGATGATTTTGAGCGCAAATATCACTACAGACCGCTGCTTATTGAAAGCTTCGTGGATCTTAGTCATTATTCAGGCACCTGTTATCGGGCAGCCAACTGGATAGCGATAGGCAAAACCAAGGGGCGCGGCAGGCAAGACCGGTATTCCAAGTTCGCCTTAACTGTCAAAGCTATCTACATTTACCCCATTGAAAAAGACTTTAGAAAGCAGATGGGCTTAGCCTCCCATGCCGGCTTGGGCGCACTGGATCCCTGCGATGGATTGGATGGTGCACAATGGGCAGAACATGAATTCGGTGGCGCGCCACTGGGCGATGCACGATTGAGTAAAAGACTGGTGAGCGTGGCCGCCGCCAAAGCCGAGGTGCCGAGCCTTCAGTGGTGT
Source organism: Gammaproteobacteria bacterium (assembly GCA_003353945.1). GTDB lineage: Bacteria > Pseudomonadota > Gammaproteobacteria > Pseudomonadales > PIVM01 > PIVM01. Next base: position 1,019 of record PIVM01000312.1, on the reverse strand, counting down.
TGCCAAGGGCGACTGGGCGGCAACAAAGGCTTACTACCGTATGATTGACCAGCCAGAAGAATCCGGCGTCAATCTCGCGAACATTCTGGCACCTCATCGCCAACGAACCGTACGGCGGATGATGGGGCAGAAAACCGTGCTGTGCCTGCAAGATGGCAGCGAGCTAAACTACACCAACCTGGATCAGTGTGAGGGGCTTGGGGATTTAAAGGCTAACCAGGCTGGAGCCAAGACCCGCGGGCTGAATTTGCACTCTACATTTACGGTGGCACCCAACGGGCTCCCGCTTGGCGTATTGAAGGCACAATGCATTGCCCCTCAAGCGAAACCGGCCGATGACAAAAGGGGCCCAAAGCACACCCCCATTGAGGAAAAAAAGACCTTTGTCTGGATCGAACACTATCGAGACCTGGTTGATGTGGCGCGCCAAATGCCACAAACACGGCTGATAAATGTCTGTGACCGAGAAGCCGATTTTTTTGAAATGTTCGACGAACAAAGACAAAACCCCGGTGCTGATCTACTGATACGCGCACATCACGATCGCACAATCAGCGAAGAGCCCTTCAAATTATTTGCCGCCGCTCGCCAAGAAGAATATACGGGACATCCACCCATTACCACTTTACCAAACGACTGAAAGGTTTAGCGACTGGCACAGCGAACGCCAAAACGCTTGCTGCACAGTATCAGCACTACCAGCAGGACATGGCAGTTTTTCAATCGCAGTTGGAGCAACTCCTAAAAGCAGAGCAACCACACGCACTCAAAAAAGCCACAAAAAATGCACTAACGCAACTGGCCTCACTGATACCTGATACCAAACCTCACGGCTATGATAACTTCAGCCCCTTTGGACCGTTGGATGCGACGCCTCGCCCTGCACAATATGAACTGAGTCAAATACAACAGCGCCTGGGGCTCACACCCACAACTCCCGCCGATCCAGACCTGCCCCTGCCTGAAGACAGTGTTGCCACTATCGATGCGCCACAAAGCACTACCATCCAAAACAAGGC
>PIVM01000879.1 GCA_003353945.1 Gammaproteobacteria bacterium | reverse complement strand
GAGCAATAAGAAAGAATAAAGTTGCCGTGTTTTCCTGCGAATCCGATAGAAACTGACGCTGACTCCACGCTACCCAAATTTGCAGTGTGTGTTTAAAACTTAACTCTCGCGGCAATACTCCAGATTGATGCGCTGCCTCAGCCATCAGTAAACGTATCAGATTATAGGCCAAAAAATACACCCACATTTCTTTCTCACACATCTCTGCCGTTTTGCAACTCAAGACGTCCATGCCCAAAGTAGTCTTGATATTTCTCAAATCCATCTCTACATGCCAGCGCTGTAAAAATAATTGACCCAACGCCTTTTTCGAGGTGCCTTTCGAGTTAGTCAATGTGGTAACCAGCACTTTCTTTCTCACTTTCACTTCCCGCACACTGAGTTCATCGGGGTAGTCACCATAGTCGTCTCGGCTCATCCAATCGGGCCTCGCAGGCTTTTTCCATCTGACCACGTGATCTCGCACGCCCAGTTTATCTCCTCGGCGAAAGTCTGTCCTTCGTGCCCCGTGTTGCTCGAACAAAACATCCACTCCACGGGCCTGTTGATCTGCAATCAGGAAATAGCTGCAATAATAACTATCAGCCACATCAGTGTTCCGCAATTCTCGTCACCCTTTGTTTTAAATGTCTCGCTAAGCTCTCCATAATTGCCATAAGCGACTTTCCTGTCATTATTGCATTTTATAGGGAACGGATGGTGAATGAGCATATGCGCGCAATTCGAGCATGAAAAAATAAAGGGTTAACAAAGCAGCCTTTTTC
>PIVM01000129.1 GCA_003353945.1 Gammaproteobacteria bacterium | reverse complement strand
GGAATGACGTGTTTTGAACGAAGGATTCACCCCCAACACTGTCCCGTTATCAAACTCAATCTCTGATTCTTTCTTCACATCAGTAGTAGCCGACTTCGATGCAGAAGTACTTTCGCTCAACACGATGGTGATAATATCCCCCACCTGTGCTGCACGACGATCTGTGTAAAGTGCAATGCCATAACCTGCCTGGTAGATTCCACCGGCATTGGCTCTTGGCGGCTGAGGCCCATGGGTAATGACTGGCGCATATTCTGGATCATCGGGTACAGGTGTTGGGCCAACCGTGCAAGCACTGAGCCACAACAGCATCATGATGCAAAGTATGCCTCTGTGGTTACTGGCATAGTAACTTGAATAGTGACTTACCTTTTGTCTAGTCTTATACATCATTGCTACGAACCGTTGAGTAATCTCTACATAAAAAATCTTACGTATTATTGCTAAGAAACTGCAACATCTGATCTGCTGTCGATAACACTTTGGAGTTCATTTCGTAAGCACGCTGAGTCGTAATCATATTGACCATCTCCTCTACCACATCCACATTGGAATTTTCCAGCGCACCCTGTCGAATCGAACCCAGTCCATCTGATCCCGCTGTTCCCTGTTGTGGACTGCCACTGGACGCGGTTTCCAGAAAGAGATTACCGCCAACAGCCTCCAGACCCGACTCATTGACAAAATTGACGATCTGGATATTGCCGACTTGAGACGGTGCAGCGGCACCCGGAACACGTATGGAAACGGTACCATCAGTACCAATGGTGACGTTTAGCGCATTTGAGGGAATGGAAATGCCTGGTTGAAGCACCATACCATCCGCATTTACCATCTGACCATCCGCATCCAGATGAAACTGTCCGTTGCGTGTATAGGCTGACTCACCATTGGGTTGCAATACTTCAAATAACCCTCGGCCGTTGATCGCCAAATCCAGTGACTGCTCCGTAATTTGCAGACTTCCACCGGTAAACTGTTTTTGGGTGCCAACCACCCGCACACCAGTACCCAACTGCAGACCTGAAGGCAACTGTGTACTTTCGGAAGATTGAGCACCGGGTTGGCGCTGCACCTGATAGAGCAAATCTTCAAATACAGCACGATCGCGTTTAAAACCAACCGTCGCTGCATTGGAAAGATTATTGGAGATTGTTGTGAGCTGTGTGTTCTGCGCACTTAATCCTGTTTTGCTAACCCAAAGTGCCGGTATCATAAACTTCTCTCATCTGTTTTTTCTGTTAATCAATAACTTGTCAATAGCGTTTGTGGTGCGGGAGCCGCACCCTACGACCAAGTGTTAACTGAGCCTCATCAATCTGGAAGCAGATTCACTGTTTTGCTCAACCTTCTGCAACAATTTCACTTGCATTTCGTACTGCCGGGTCAAACTGAGCATATCTGTCATCTCATCCACTACATTGACATTACTGCTTTCAAGAAAGCCGGACACCAGTTTGACATCAGCATCAGGCACACCGGGCTCACCATTAAGATGACGAATCAAACCGTCTTCACTTTTATGTAACGCGCTTTCATCCGGTCGAACCAGCTTAATACGATCAACACTGGCCAGCGTTTGCGGCCCTTGGCCTGCTGCTCGAATGGTAATCGTGCCGTCAGTACCAATTTCAATTTTTTCAGACTCCGGTATCGCGACCGGTCCACCATTGCCCAACACCGGCAAACCGTTGCCCGTGCGCAGCATTCCCAATGAATCAACATATAAGGAGCCCGTGCGCGTATAGGCTTCGCTGCCATCCGGTGCCTGCACGGCAATCCATCCCTCGCCCTTAACCGCCACATCCAGATCACGCCCAGTCTCAATCATTGGCCCCTGTTGAAAGTCAATAGCCGGACGCTCCGTCAGTGCGTAAGCCCGCGTGGGATAGCCTTCTCCGTAGTAAACTGGCATTGCTCGCGCTTGAGCAAAATCACTACGAAAACCGTTAGTGGCGACATTGGCCAGATTGTTGGCATGCACTCCCTGCGCCAGCATATTGTTCTTGGCTCCGGTCATGGCAATGTAAAGTGCTTTGTCCATGGTTTTTTTACTCAATCTGTGAAAATGTTTAGCGGCAAAAAGTGTTGTTACATAGGAAAGAGCAAAAGCGGTGCCAAGTGTGGCTCAAGCCATTGAAACATCTGACAGGCTGACAAAAATTCCTTCTGTTCTACTTGCGGATGTTGAAGGTAGAGTGATTGAGTTCATGGGAAATCGGCACCCATAATACTCGCTTCTCGGGGCGGGCTCTGTAATGCGAAAGCCTGTCTAAGTAGGGTGCGGCCCCCGCACCAATAGCGCCTTATGCCGGGTTTCGAAGGTGCGCGGGGCGCACCCTACACAACGCTTCGTGCTTAGGGCATTGGGGTTAGGGTGGGGAAATACAGCAGCAAACTGATTAACTCAATCCTTGAGTTAATCAGTTTAGTTAATGCGGTGAAGATACTGCTATTTTTATCTCAGATTGATAATCGTCTGCGTCACACTGTTTTCCGTTTCGATCGTTTTGGCATTTGCCTGGAAATTACGCTGAGCAACAATCAGATTAACCAGTTCTGCTGAAAGATCCACGTTTGAATCTTCCAGGGCTCCGGACTGAACCGAGCCAAGGTTGCCGGTCTGCGCCTGACCAATGATGGGTGAACCCGATCCAAAAGATTCTCCCCAAGCCGTATCACCCAGGGGCGTCAGTCCCTGAGAGTTGGTAAAACTGGCCAAGACAACCCGCCCTAACATTTGCGTTTGTCCATTGGTAAAACGTGCCTGTATAGCACCGGAGTCCGCCACCTCAATCCGCGTTAACTGACCTATACCAAAACCATCTTGAGTAAGATCAGTTACCGCAAACTGCCCACCAAACTGCGTAGATCCGAGTATATCTATCACAAAGTTTGAACTTGTTGGGGGCTGTGGCAAAGGAGCATTTTGGGCAGGATCAGGCGATTGCGGCTCACTACTGGGATCTAATACCGAGGCGTCCCAATTTTGTACCGTAATGGGAAGACCATTGTTGGTATTGACATTATCAAGCGTTCCATCCGGGTTGAAACGTAATTCATATCGAGCTTGGGTTGGCGTTGGCGTCTGACCTGCAACCACAAAATTATCCGGCCCAACATCATTATTATCCACTTGTACATACATTGACCAAATATTGGCAAGCCCCGAGCTGGTCACCGGTTCTTTGACAAAATACTGGGTCATAATGTGGGGTCGACCAAAGCTATCGTAGATAGTTGTTGATGTTGCGTGATTATAGGTTTCCTGGTCAGTGGGATCAAAAGAGTTGGTGACAGTAAAGGTTTGAGCGATAGCACCTGGCGGGAAAAGATTACTCGTTGAGCTTGTCAATTGCAGAGGATCATCCACTCGCAAATTCACTTGTCCACCCACTGTTGCGGAGGTATTTGCACCGGCACCATTAAGAGCCAAAGCAGCACTAAGCGATGGAACGGCCGTATTGGGATCAATACGAACACCCGTGATAGTTGCTTGCGTTGTCGCTGATACACTAAAACGCATATCCTCTCCACTTTGTGCAATAATGCGAATCGTATCAGGTACCGTTGTGGTATCCATCGTAACGCTAAAACCGGGAATCGCATTGAGGCTATTGGCTACTTCATTGGAATTAGAACCCACAATAGAATTACCATTAACGATAAAGGTATTGGAGGTACCCGGAAAAAAACCGGCTGGAATCTGTAAATTAACCGTCGTTGTTGCAGAAGCCGTAATACCCGTCTCTAGATTAAATAAGGAGGCTATTTGCGCTGCTGATTCATTTGCAGCCGAGGGTATATTGAGCACTCTATCGACAACCCCTGTGCTTGTGTTTAACAGGTCAATGGTTCCTGCCGTATAACCGTTAGCTGTCACATTTACTTGAGGGGCAGCCACTCCACTTAATGGACCACCGGTCGCGGCAGTACGAACACGTTCGGATAACACAACTTCATTAGCATCCACATTAAACACAATATCCACAGCAGCCGTTTGTTGAGGGTCCTGAGTCGTGGTATTAATCTGGATATCAGACAAAACACCATCAACAATCTGGTTGTTGCTAACCGGATTTCCCTGCAGGGTCGCACCATTGTTGGCCACAATAATACCTTCAGAATTGACGCCAAACTGACCTGCTCGGGTATAGGAGATCGCACCTGCATCGCTGGTTACAAAAAAACCGTTACCATTCACCGCCAAATCCAGACTTTTGTCGGTGAACGTGATAGTTCCCTGTGTAAACTGCTGGGCCACATCCCCAAGTAGAACACCGCTTCCCACCGCGTTGCTACCTGAGCCCAACACGCTCACCGCATAGACATCACCAAACTCGGCCCGTGATGACTTAAAGCCTGTCGTACTGGCGTTGGCGATATTATTACCTGTCACCTGCAGATCGGAACTGGCTGCCTGCAAACCACTTAGCGCTGTATTAAAGGACATAACTACCTGCCTCTTGAATGATTACTGTTACTGTATGTGTGCTTGTGCTTATCCGGTGTCGTGTTTTGTTGCTTCTACATCTACATTGCTTCTACATCTACATTATTTCTTTCACTTGAGATATGGGTATTGGACCAACACCGTTTAAATTCAACGTCATATTGCCCCCCTGCCCCAGAGTCACACTATCAACATTCGTCGCCGTATACATGGGTACTGCAACTTGTTCACCCTCGTAATAGCCCAATGCCTCAAAGCGGTAAGAACCCGCCGGCAATAGATTGCCGCCTTCGTCCAAACTATCCCAAGGCACATCAACCTGGCCCGAGGCTTGCGGCCCCATGAGATAGCTGCGCACCAATTCGCCTGTCTCGTTATAGACATTGAATAGCAGGTCAGAGGTACTGCCCGGCAGCTCCGCCCTTGCGTTTATCTCACCGCCTGGCTGGTTGAGTCGCGCAATGTCATTTTCCGCCAACACATCTCGTCCCACCAATGCAGAAGCCTGTAAGGCCTGACTTGACTGGAAACTGGTTGACATACCGTCCAGCGAATTATTCATCTTTTCAATGCCTTCGACCGTACTGAATTGTGCCAACTGGGCAACAAACTCACTATTGTCTTGCGGGTCAAGCGGATTTTGATTATTCATTTGCGTGATCATCAGCTCTAAAAAGGCAGACTGGCCAAGCTCATTTGACTTGACCTCATCCTTTTTATTGTTCTCGACTGAGAGCTCACTCAATACACTATTACTGATATTGCTGATGTCACTCATTTTATTGATCCTGCTTTGTGTTTGGTGCAATACGTGAATTGCTATCGCGCCCTACGAGTATGCTACTGACCCAGAGTTAACACTCTTTGCATCATGGTTTTTGCTGCGTCCATCACGTCCACATTCATCTGAAAGGAACGCGAAGCTGACATCATGTCAGTCATCTCTTCTACTACATTGACATTGGGATATAACACATAGCCCTCTTCATCTGCCAAGGGATGGTGTGGCTCGTAGCGTCGCTGCAAAGGTGCTTCACTTTCAACAACTCCCAAGACTTGAACACCGGCTGCAGCCTTATCGTCTGCATCGCCTGCAAAAGCCTGTTCAAATACATCACGCTGAATCGTGGAAAATACGGGATGCCTGGCACGATAAACCTGATCTGCACTACTGGAGGCACTTTGCGCATTCGCCAAATTGCTGGCAGTGGTGTTCAAACGCAAACTTTGGGCGCTCATCCCTGAGGCTGCCACATCAAATATGCTCGCCAATGACATGATTAGTCTCCCTTAAGGGCACTTTTCAGCCCTTTGAACTTTTTGTTGAGAAAGGTAAAACTTGCCTGGAATTGCAGGGCATTTTTCATAAACTCCGCTTGCTCCATCTGCTCATCCACCGTGTTACCATCAATGGTCGGCTGCAAAGGAATTCGATAAAGCAAGTCCATATCATCGCTTTCAACATAGCCTGATTGATGCTGAGAATTCGTTTTGCGCATCGACATTGAGGCATTTTTTTCAGGCATCTGATTTTGCATGACACGACGAAAGTCGATATCTCTGGCCTTAAAATTCGGCGTATCCACATTGGCCAAATTATTGGCCAACACGGCTGCCCGGCGGGTGCGCAAATACAGTGCTTGTTCGCTGTTGCCTAATGCTGAGTCAAAACTGATTGCCATTATGAATCTCTCTTCGCTACCAACTAATGTTTATACCGCTAAGGTTTATACCGCTAAGGTTTACCCATAACCGGTCAATTCCAGTGTCTTTTGCACACTGCCACCGATACTTTCCATGAAAAGGAGCAATCAATATGCCAACTGTAAAAAACCGGATACGATGACTCTTGCTGACTTCCTTCAGGAAACGTTCCACTTGCAAGAATCTAAGTTAAAGAGCCATAATAGAGCGACTAAAAATATATATTATTGCTTAATAATCAATATGATAGAATCACAGCAATTCTCTCCAGCCCTATCTCAAGAAAAATCCCGAACAACGAGCATCTGCATCATTTTATTATCACAGGGAGTTGTTCATGGGTGTCTAGCACAGGAGTATCGGCAAGGATTTACCGTCTGGCGGCAATAGATTAGGGGCTCGGAAAATCCATTTTTTCGCAGCCGTTATGTCCTGGTTAGATTGAACCTGGGCTGAACAAGCTTAGAGAGCGCATGCCAATTACTGTAAAGATCACAATGCTTGATAAATAATACCCGGATGGCATTGCACCATATGATATAAATCACCCAATCCATTCAAACCTTCTGATGCGCCTAAAAGCAGATAACCACCAGGGTTTAACGTAGCATGAATTCGGCGCAAAATATCAACTTTGCGTTCCGCCGAAAAGTAAATCAGCACATTCCGGCAGAAAACGATATCAAACTTTCCTACTTGACTGAAGTTCTCTTGCAAATTCAGTCGTTGAAATCGAACACCCTGTTTTATCGCTGGTTTAATTTCCCAGGCAGCATCCCTTTTGTCAAAGTACTGCCGTAGGTGTTCCTGATTTAATCCTCGAGAAACAGACAATCCATCGTAGATACCATTCTGCGCAGCTTCTAAAACACTAACAGAAAGATCTGTAGCCAGCACCTCCACTGGCACACTCAATACACTCGTCGCAATACGTTTGTATTCTTGCACCGACATGACAATTGAATAGGGCTCTTGCCCAGTAGAGCATGCGGCAGACCAAATCCGTAATCTGCTGAGGCCGCCTTGCTTGCTCTTCTCTGGCAACAACTGCTTTTTTAATATGTTGAAAGGATGTATATCGCGAAACCACAGGGTTTCGTTGGTCGTCATGGCATCAATAACAGACTGTCGCAAATACGCCCGTGGTTCCCGGCGCAACCGCTCAACCAAATCTGCCAAATCTTTAATTTCATTATCAAGCATTAATCGATTGAGACGGCTGTTAACCAAATACTGTTTATTCTCACCAAGGAGAATCCCGCAGGCATCCTCCAGATAGTCTCTAAACACGTCGTAATGTGCTTTCAATGAATTTTCCTAAATCAGGTATGAACCACTAATCATCATTTCACCAGCACGCATAACACCAGCACGCCGCAAAACCATAGCGGATTTACTTGTCTTCCGGCTCGCCTTCTGCAGCTTTTATTCTATCAGCCACCCTTGAAGCGAGCAGGTCTGGATTAAATTTGGCAAGAAAATCATTCGCACCGACTTTTTTAACCATTGCCTCATTGAACACACCACTGAGAGACGTATGCAGAATGATATGCAAGCCCGCCAACCTAGGATCAGCGCGCACTTCTGCAGTCAGTGTATATCCATCCATCTCTGGCATTTCAATATCTGAAACCATCAACAACAGTTTAGACGTTATCTCCTCACCCTGATCAGCCAAGCCCTGCAGATAATCAAGCGCTTGACGCCCATCATTCAATAAGGTTGTGCTAACCCCCACAGTCTCTACACAGCGCTTTATCTGCTTACGGGCAATTGCCGAATCATCGACAATGAGCACATGCATATCAACAGCACGTTGAGTAACCTCCTCTTCAATGAGCCCCTCAGAAATATCTTCATTTAACGGAGCAGCTTCGGACAGCACTTTTTCAACATCTATGATTTCAACAAGTTTGCCATCAATTTCAGTAACCGCTGTTAGATAATGTGCTTTGCCCGACCCCCTGGGTGGCGGATGAATATCCTCCCAGTTCATATTGACAATACGCTCCACCGACCTGACTAAAAAACCCTGTGTAGTCATATTGTATTCGGTGATGATAACAAAACAGTTTTCGATATCTTCAAGCTCCGCCTGCCCGGTTGCCTTACTCAAATCCATAATGGAAATCGTGCCACCACGAATATGGGCTATCCCCCGAACAACGGGATTTAAATGGGGTATCATCGTGAGTTTCGGGCACTGCAATACTTCCTTCACCTTAAAGACGTTGATCCCATAGACTTGCTTGTCCACTAAACTGAATAACAGAAGCTCGAGCCGGTTTTGCCCTACCAGCTGGGTGCGCTGGTTAACACTATCTAACACACCGCCCATATTGATCTCCCAAGCGCTAACTTAATATTGATGTGTAATGTATCCAGTTTAGCTGAAGATATAGAATTGGGTTGCAAGAAAACACCGCACAACTCATAACATCACGGCACAGTTATTGCTGGTTATTCAATAGCAGGCCCAATAGCAGGCCAAATTGACAAGACATTGACGGTCCAGAAGAAACTAATTTCGTTGAGACGAAGCTCATGAATAATCCATCACTTGGCTTGAAAGGCATATTTTTTGTCCTGTGCTGCGTCTTGGCGACTTCAGGGCAGGCAGAAGAGGACCTAAATCAATTGAGAGAACAGGTTTTTACTTACGTGCAGCAACTAGTTTCAGATGAAACAACTCCCAACCAGCGCCTTGAAATAAACGTTTCTCATCTGGACTCTCGCCTCAAATTACGCAATTGCCAGCTACCACCACAACTGATTCGACAAGGTAATGACAACCAACTTCAAGGCAAACTGTTGATTAAAGCCAGTTGCCATAACCCCTCCGCCTGGTCAGTCTACATTCCCGTCTTCGTCAAACGGTATATCCCGATCGTCGCAAGCAAAGCCCCCTTAAGCAGAGGGCATGTTATCCAGGCTGAAGACCTTGTTCTTGTTGAAAAAGATATCAGCAAGCTACGTCAACAGTATTTCACGGCGCCGGAACACGCTATTGGGCAAGCAGCCAAACGCAACCTGCCAGCAGGCGTGTTAAAACCCAGGATGCTGGAAGCTGCAAGACTGGTTAATCGTGGGGACGAGGTGTATATCAGCGCTCGCCAGGGTAGCGTTTCGGTACAAATGCCAGCGATTGCGTTGTCAGATGGCAAATTAGGCCAACAAATCAGTGTAAAAAACAGCCGTTCCAACAAAACCGTAAGAGCTCGGGTAATCGGGCCGGGGCAAGTTGAAATAACGATGTAAATCATGTAATAACATGTAGTTATGGCTTTGAGCTATCGAGAAATTGCATACAAATACCGGGCAAACGGAGCTTATTGGTTAATTCGGGAACATTTTTATTAAAGTTTTGCTGGAAAAAGCCGATAATTCATATGATTGTCCGATTTGGCTTAGATTCTCTGAAAACTCAGAAAATCTAAACCGAATGAATTGGAAGGTAACAGAATAACCTTTATTGGTACAAAGGTTGCTCTGCAACAATCGCCCTGAGACAACAGGGCAGGCAGTTTGCCAGTGGTATTAAATAGCATAGTGTAATAGAAACATTAACAGGATAATGTAGTCGAAGGTTCATTATGGTCAGAGACATTAACAGTGTGAATGGTCCCCGCGCGGGCACTAGCAACACTAGCAACACTAGCAAGAGCGCTAAGGGCAATGAGTCAGCAGCTGTGCAAACACCAGCTCAACAGACAACCAAGCCAACAGGCGCTGCTGGCCCAGCCCAAGACACAGTAAAGATCAGCGAACAAGCCAAGATTCTCAAGTCAGTTGAATCCCAGCTCAAACAATTGAGTGATGTTGATTTCCTGCGCGTTGAAGAATTAAGAAACGCTATTGCTGAAGGACGCTATGAAATTGATACTCAGCATACTGCTGACCGCATGTTGCAGTCTGATGCCGAATTTGATTCAGACCCAGGCTCCTGATCCGTAAAATCGATCAAAGTCGGGGGGATAACTCATCACCCGGGTTAATACAACCACCTGAGTCATCAGGTCCCTGGTGATATTGGACAATCACAGGTATGCCAATATGCAAGCCCAGCCTATCAGCACCGCTTTCGTTAAAAACCTCATTGACAATGACACGCACAACACTAAACAACTCATTGCACTGCTTGAAAAAGAAAAATGCGCTTTGGAACAAAGTGATTCTTCGACGCTAAAAACACTTCTACCTGAAAAGCAGCAAATTCTGCAGTTGCTTGAAATAAACGATCGAAGTCGTCGCAACCTGCTGCAACAGCTCGGCCGTCCCGACACACCGAATAATTGGCGTGCGCTTGTCAAGCATCTTAAGCTAGCATCACAGTGGCAACACCTCGAACAGCAGCTTAAACGTTGCCGTGAGCTAAACCAGACCGTTGAGCTGATTATATCGCGTACGCAACAGTCAGTAGGACGCATTCTTGAAATCTATCGAGGCCAATACGGCCAAACAGGGGTTTATAACGAACAGGGCAATGCTCACGCTCAAAGCAGCGGTATCAGCAGAACGATAACCACGGCTTAAATTCGGGTAACGCAGACAGCGTTGCCAGATCCTCCGGGCGATCAATATCAGACTGGACGTCAAGTTCACAGAACTGCCAACCCAAGGCATTAATGGCCTCTCTAGTTTGCTGCAAAACCTGCTCACTGCCCCATTTGATGCCATCAAACAGATCTGAATTTACCCGACGCAATCCAATCAACACATAACCACCATCTGCCGCAGGCCCAAGCACCACATCATTGTGCTTCAGCGCAGCAATCGCCTTCTCAAGATAGGCAGCGGTGATAAAAGGACAGTCACTACCGATCAATAGCACACGCTCATAGCTACTCAGTAATTCATCAAACATGGCTGCCATGCGCCCACCTAAATCGCTCCCATGCTGCTGCGCAAACACCACTTCTGAAAACTGCTCTTTCAAGGTTTTAAAAAAAAGATGATTCACCTCCCCCGCCGCCCACAACTGCACTGGATATCGCTGACAAGACAACAAGTTTTGCAAACAATGCCTAGTCAATTGACAATGCAGTTCGGCTGCTTGTTCAGCCGACAGAAGATTCAACAGTCGGGTTTTGACAGCTCCCGGCACTGGCGCTTTAGCAAACTGTACCAGCACAGTTTTTTTACATCGAATAACCCGGAACGCATTTACATTTTTTTCAGTCATCACAATAGTAAACTTGCACCAACTGTTATGGCGATGCACCCAAAAAATAACGTAGCGGTAATGACCGAAAGATCAGACCGCATTACAAAAACCATCAGTTTTCTAAAGCGCCACCACAACTGCTACCTTGCCCAGCCGTACAAGCATAGCAATGTTCGGCAACAGAAATGGCATTGGACTGCAGATCACATTCGATCAGCTCATCAATATGTATTTTCCTACGGTCACTGCAAATCTCATTATCAGAAACCAAGCGCAAAGGCAGGTTCAACATTTGATTAAAATCGCAATCATAAACATAGCCCTGCCAGTCAACACTGATCAGACTCCGACACATCACAGTTTGCAAATTACAGACAGAATAATTATTCCTTAATAACTCCATATAATCATTATACTGCCCTTTGGATATCAGCACGCTGCCAAAACGACTAATGGGCATATTAGTGATCGTATACAGCTCATTAAATTCAATACCATGACGCTTTCGTAATTCTCGTTTGTAATCCGCCTGCAGCACTTCCTGAGGCGGTGGCAAATACGGCCCCACCGGGTTATAGACCAGATTCAACGTTAATTCCGGATTCACACCGTACCCCAAACTATTCAATTTTTTCAATGCTCCAATACTGACTTCATACACACCCTTACCACGTTGTTTGCTGACATTCTCCTCCAAATAACACGGAAGTGACGCCACCACAATCACGCCTTGTGACACAAAAAAATCTGCCATATTTTCATAACCAGGCTCCTGCAATATGACTAGATTACAACGATCAACCACTTCAACGCCCCGATCACGGGCCTCACTGACCAAGACCCGAAAATGCGGATTCATCTCTGGTGCTCCGCCGGTTAAATCCAGGGTTTGTACCGACTGCTTGTCCATAAAGCGAATCAAGGTATTTACCGTCGTTTGATCCATCATCTCCGCACGGGTAGGTCCGGCATTGACATGACAATGAGTACAACTCAAATTACAGCGATACCCCATATTAACTTGTAACGTCTTTAACCGATCCCGTTCAATGGCGGGAAAGTCTGAATTCAGCAATAACTCTCGTGTTTCCAACATATACCCTTACTCGCGCTTCTCTCCAAAATTTCAACACTACCGCACAACGTTGGCAGTTTAACAAACCCTTCGCATCGACCCAATCAATACTCCTATGCAATCAACCTTGTCATCTGCCAGCGCTTACTGCAAAATGCCGACTGCTTAATACTGTTTGAGTCCTTTTGATTGTAACGAGACATCTGATGCCTGACACACCACCCGCCTACCACCACCTCTCTTGGGCAGAATTTCATCGCGATACTCGCGAACTTGCCAAACGACTCATTGGCAAGCAATGGCAAGGCATCATCGCCATTGCCCGTGGTGGCCTCGTACCGGCTACCATAATCGCACGAGAACTCAATATCCGACTGGTCGACACTATCTGCATAGCCAGCTATGACAATGAGCAACAGGTCGACGCCCAAGTCCTCAAACAACCCGAGGGTGATGGCGAAGGATTTCTGCTGATCGACGATCTGGTTGATACCGGCAAAACTGCTCAAATCGCCCGTGAATCACTACCCAACGCTCACTTCGTCACCGTTTATGCAAAACCACTAGGTAGATGCCTGGTGGATGAATTTGTTACAGAATTTGCCCAAGACACCTGGGTTCATTTTCCCTGGGATACAGAACTCAACTATTCTGCACCACTGGCAGAAAGGTGAAACAGGAATACTTAGCGTAAACGAATGGCACAACACCCCTCCCAAAGACTCCCACCGAGCAATTTGGTACTTAGGAGAAAGGTCAAAATCTGGTAAAATGCTTCCATCCGCCCTTAGCTCATCAGGATAGAGCGTCCCCCTCCTAAGGG
>PIVM01000878.1 GCA_003353945.1 Gammaproteobacteria bacterium | reverse complement strand
TTAATCACCACGCCTACCATAAAGACGTTCTGCTTCAATTTTTACTGCTGTGAACCTGGTGCAGCACGAAATGCCAGTGCTGCCGAGCCAAATTTATTGGGTTTTCGGTCAGGCACTATATAGTACCTGTCTAATTGGATGTAATGTTGCCATTAAGCGATTTTCAGATACACAAAAACTTGATAGCTAAACGTCCGATATCAAGTCAATCTTACATTGCGTGAAAAAAATAGGAGTGTCTGTAACGTGTGATTTCTAAAAAATTACTGATCATGTATGTCAGCTATTAGGCAGCTTCTGCTTATCGAGAAAAGAAGTACCCAAACCAAGTGTCGCGCCATACCCACCAACTCGCTGTCAGAGAGCACTAAATTGATGATTAATTAAGCAGTGGTTAAACGGTGTTTAAAGGAGGGTTATAAGCCACCAGCACGGAGGGGAGACGGACCAAACCATCTGTCGCGGAGGACCAAACCATTTGTCGCGCTACAACCAGTGCGGAGGGAGAAGGACCAAACCATTTGTCGCGCTACAAAATGTATTAGTTTATTTTCGCCCAATGAGCGCCCAATGAGCGCCCAATGAGCGCCCAATGAGCGCCAAAAACGATCAATAAGAAATAATAATATAAGAAAAACAGTAAGATAGATGGCGGTGAGGGAGGGATTCGAACCCTCGAACGGTTGCCCGTTACACACTTTCCAGGCGTGCTCCTTCAGCCACTCGGACACCTCACCAATTTTGTATTACGTCATTTCTCCAACTGT
>PIVM01000877.1 GCA_003353945.1 Gammaproteobacteria bacterium | reverse complement strand
ACCCTTACCTTCAGCTTCCCTTCGCCTCCATCAGGCTGGGTCTGGACTTTGCCATGATTATGTGTCAATATTCATGGCATCACCATTTAGCAACCGGGCGGTGCCCGGCACACAACAAAAGCATTCACCAGACGGCAAGAAGCGCGGCGGCGCTGACGCGGCAAGATTGGGTGGGCCGCTGGTGATGCAGGTCGTTATGTGTCGAGAGGATAATGCGAATAATCAAAAGAATCTCAGTGTTACTTTTAGCAGTTACCATGCTTGGCTGTTCGTTTATGGAATATAGCGACATCAGCAACGAAGAACCATTAAGCCACCTCTTGTATACCAATTACAAATCACTAAAAGAGACATTCATTTATGGCATCACAACGGATAAGAATTACAAGAAGACCGTTAACTACTATACGATCATAGTACCACCAGGTATCGGTGGCCCAGAGGTACTATCTAAAGATATTCTTCCAAAGGGAACCCTAATTAAGATTATTGGAATTGAGCGTTGCAGCAACTGCTTCCCATTTCCAGCAGAGGAACGATTAATTGTTGAAATACTATCTAGCAACAAGTTTGAAGGTCAACTAGTCGAGATTGATTTAGATAGAATAAACATCGAAGAAACAGACGTTTTCATAAAAATAGAATAATCACATATCGGGATAGGGACGGCCATCACTAACCGCCCCTCCCACACCACGCAGCATACGGGTCCGTACAACGCGGTTCGGCTGATCAGGCAAGATCAGATCCATGGGAATACAAGTCCGA
>PIVM01000128.1 GCA_003353945.1 Gammaproteobacteria bacterium | reverse complement strand
CTCGGAAATAATAAATTTTCCAATTAGGCGCAGAATCATGCTTTCTCACCGAGGCGTTCAAATGGGAGCATATTGGAATATGTAAGCATTTGAACAACGAAGGTGAGGGAGCAGGAAGCGCGTAATTGGATAATTTATTTTTTCCGCAGCCCTAACCCTTCTGTTGCGCTATATACCACCCATATATCCAAGCATTTCTGTCAATATTGCACCAACCCTTTAATGTGACGAAATTTGCGACATTTCTCCTCTCAATTCCGTGTAACTTGCTAACTTTTAACTAAACTTACCCTGTGTAAACAGTAAAAACATATCATGCAAGAGAGATCCGTGGCCTCCCATAAGCGCCAAAGCATGCGTCCTCGACAGGTAAAGGCAATGAACCAAAAACGCCAATGACATTAGAAAGCAAGGCAAAATTATTGATCGATGAACTGCAACCGGGCATGTATGTGTGCGAACTGGATCGTCCCTGGCTGGAAACACCGTATCTGATGCAAGGCTTTCATATCAATTCAAAAGCAGATATCGATGAATTAAGAGAATATTGCATTTATGTTTATATCGACGAAACACAGAGTCATGCCAATTACGACTTACGTTTCCAGGAACACAAGCAGCAAAACCACGAAGGACGTATTCAAACTTTATTCCCCCAGCATAAACTCACACAATACCATGATTCGTCGGATTTTCACGAAGAGCTCGCCACAGCCAAACCCATTGTTAAAAAGCTCACTGACAATATCTGCGAACTTTTAGAAAATGTTGAGAAAAACAATGTACTGGATGCGCAAAAAGTAAGGGCCAATATTAACCCAATGGTCAACAGTGTTGTCCGCAATCCTGATGCTTGTATCTGGTTGGCCAGAATCAAGAACAAGGATTCTTACACTTATAAACACTCAATGAGCGCCTGTATCTGGGCTGTGGCCTTGGGACGACAAATCGGCCTACCCATAAGAGACCTTCGAGATCTCGCTATCGCAGCATTGCTGTTTGACATTGGAAAACTGAAGCTTCCAAAGAGCTTGCTAAACAAGGAGGGAAAACTAACTAAAGCGGAGTTCAAGCAAATCCAAGGACACGTTGAAATGGGTGTTAGACTCATGGAAGAACACGGTGGATTTAACGAGACTATAATAGAAACGGTTGCCTGCCACCATGAACGATTTAGCGGTCGGGGGTATCCCAATCAACTATCAGGTAATGAAATCCCCATATTTGCCCGTATAGCGGCAATCGTGGACTGCTACGACGCCATAACCAGTGAACGGCCCTATGCAAAAGCAATGTCACCCAGTGTTGCCGTTAGAAAACTGTATGAATGGCGAAAAATTGACTTTCAGAGTGAACTCGTTGAAGAGTTCATCCAAGCCATAGGCCTCTATCCGGCCGGTACTTTAGTGGAATTATCTACTGGTGAAGTTGGTTCTGTCATCGCAGAATACCGCACAAGACGCCTCAGACCGCAAGTTCTGTTGTTGTTAAACAAAAACAAGGAGCCACTTGCGGAATTCATAATAATTAATCTATTGGAGACAACCGAAGATGACAGGGGCAATCCGCTGGAAATCCATCGAGCTTTGGAGCCAGGCGCATATGGATTGGATCCCGAATCTCTCTACATATAATCAGAGCCCCTTTACATATAAACGGTACACACCTAAAGAATGACAAGCACCAGAATTCCAGACATTGATCGACGAGCACTTTTTAAGACGCTGTCCTATCACCTCACTAAAAGTGCGATTGCAAAAAAACACGTCGGCCTGTTAATCATTGATATTAGGGATTTCAAACGCATCAACCGAACCTTTGGCTTTGCCTGTGGCGATCAGGTTTTAGATGACGTCATTCACAGAATTCGCCTAATATCACCTCATATGGAATGTGTTATCCGAATGGGTAATAACGAGTTTGCGCTGATATTGCCCGGCATGGACAGCCCCGCATTTGTAGGTCTAGCTGTCAACCGGGTACGCAAAGAGATTGATTCCTCATTTCGATGGTATGACAAGGAGTTCAATGTTGACATTTGCATTGGTGCCGCCGTTACAGTAGGCGACAGGTTAAGCGCCCAAGCCATGGTGCTCAAATCTGAGAACGCGCTACAACAAGCCAAAGAAGAAGGGCTGCCTTTTTTTCTCGACACAGCCTCGGATAAAGATATCGATGCCTTTAACTGGAAACTGGAAAAAGACCTGCTTGATGCCTTAGCACAAAATCAGCTGCAACTTTACTACCAACCAAAAATATCACTAGCTAATGGCCTTCCACTACGTGCAGAAGCATTACTGCGCTGGAACTCTCCGGATCACGGCAGTGTGCCACCGGATATAATGATCCCCATTATCGAGCGTGCTGGTAAAATGACAGAGCTGACAAAATGGGTATTAAATTCCGCCCTGCGTCATCTTAAAGACTGGCCCCAAACCTTCGGACAAATGGGAGTATCAATTAATGTACCAGCAAACATTGTACATGAACGAACATTGCGGGACATGGTTAATGACGCACTCAATATTTGGGGCGTTAAACAAGAACATCTGACACTGGAAATTACAGAAAGCGCTGTCATTAAAGACCAGCAATCAAGCTTTAGCAATTTGACCCACTTAAACGAAGCCGGCATTAAGATATCCATTGATGACTTTGGCACGGGTTATTCATCTCTGGAATATTTTAAGAATATTCCAGCCAAAGAATTAAAAATCGATAAATCATTTGTCTTTAATATGTTTAATGATGTTGCGGACAAAAATATTGTTCAGCTAGTCATCGACTTGGCGCATAAATTCAATCTGGATGTGGTTGCCGAAGGTATTGAAGACGTTGAGACACTAAAAATACTGCAGACTCTGGGCTGTGACTTTGCACAGGGTTACTATATCAGTCATCCGATTTCTCAAAGTGATTTCATCAAATGGCTGGAGGAATAT
Organism: Gammaproteobacteria bacterium; assembly: GCA_003353945.1. Lineage (GTDB taxonomy): Bacteria > Pseudomonadota > Gammaproteobacteria > Pseudomonadales > PIVM01 > PIVM01. Next base: position 10,305 of record PIVM01000128.1, on the reverse strand, counting down.
GACCCTTCGCAATTTCTCTAAGGACCGCAGAAAGAAAGAATCACCCTATCTTGCGGGGCTCCAAGCCACCAAAATATCAGTTTTCAGCTCAGGATGATTGACTGGATTCATAGGCATTAAGAAACAAATCAACAACGTCATCAAGGTATGCATACAAATCCTCTATGGCTGGCACATCTCCAATATTGAGTATCGCCTTCATATAAGCATCACCCTTCACCATATTCAAAAACTGCTGTGCTGCAAAAGCGGTGTTATTAATCTGCAATTGCCCAGACTCAACCTTTCGCTCCAGATAATTTTGAAAAAGCCCAATTAAATTTTGCGGACCTGCCTGCCAATACAATTGGCAAATCGACGGATACTGCTCGACACCGGATATACACAAGCGGTGCAACTTGATCGCATCTTCGCTCAACAGTAATTCAAGCAGATGTGTTGCCAGATCAAACAAGACCTGCCGCGGAGGCAAATCATCATTAAACAGAGCCGGGGCCAACTCATGTTGAATACACTTCTGTTCAATGGCTGCAACAAACAACTCTTCTTTCCCACCAAAATGACTGTACAGGGTTTGCTTGGACACTTCGGCTTCTTCAGCAATTTGCTCCATGCTCGTGGCGTGAATACCCTGCTCAAGATAAAGCCGGGTTGCTGCCAATAAAATCTGATGCCGTTTTTGCTCACTTTTACTGCGTCCTCTGGTTTTACCCTGGGTTGCCATAAACGCCTCTCAAATGACCAAACAATGACTAGACTTAGCAGTCTACTATACATATACTGGACTGCACAGTCCAGTATAAGAGATGGCACACTATGCATTTCAAAACATTTACCCTAATGATAATCACCTTGCTGCTCAGCGCCTGTGAGGTCAGCACAGCGAAAACAGAACAATCTCCCTATTTCCATGCAGCAAGCCTCTACCCCATTGAATTATCAGATGATTTCACAATCAAACGAAAATTCTCAGGCTTTATCACAGCGTCTCAGCGTGCTGATCTGGGCTTTGAATTGAGTGGAAAAATTGCAGACATTTATGCCGATACGGGTGATCACATTCACAAGGGACAAAAGCTGGCCCAACTGGATATCACACTAATCAGCATAGAAAAACAACAATTTGGCGCCCAGCTAGCTGAAACCCAGGCCAGACTGGTATTGAATCAGGCAAACCTGACTCGATTAAAGGCATTAAAAAAAGAGGGTTATGCCTCGCAACAGCGGCTTGATGAATTATATGCCGAGCAAGATGTAATCAACGCTGGTATCCGCCGGTATCGAGCCGCCCTCAACGCAGTCCAGACAAAGATCGACAAGTCCACGTTAAAAGCCCCCTTCGACGGCAGGATCGTTACGCGAAGTGTCGATATGGGTTCTATCGTTAACCCTGGCAACCGCATCTTTACTTTATTAAATCACAATACACTGGAAGCAAAGATTGGTATTCCTCAGCGTTTTCTTTCCAAATTACCCCCTGGCAGTCTACACACGCTCGCTCTTGGCGAGGAATCGCTGAATGCCAAAGTCATCACTGTCGGTGCCAATGTATCCAATACGACGCGTACTGTGCCCGTCCGATTAGAATTGATTACCACTGCCAGCTTACTCGATGGAAGCCTGATTCAACTCACGCTGACTGAGCAGATCAATCAGTCCGGTTACTGGATTCCCACCGCCGCAATTACTGACGGATTACGTGGCCTATGGACGGTTTATGCCGCCGTGCCCAGTAATGTTAACAATGACAATAAAACCTTTCGCATCGAACCCCGATCCGTGCAGGTTCACTATACAGACTCGGATCGACTTTTCATTCTTGCTGATCTGACCGATATAAGCTGGCTTATCGCCGACGGTCTGCATCGCTTTGTGCCTGGTCAACAAGTAAGGCAAGTTAATGCCCTTAGCAACAACGAACTCACTCCAGGCAGATTGCGCTAATGATCAAAGCCTATGTCGAAAATGGCCGTTTAATGGCCCTTAGCATTGCTCTGATACTTGTCGCAGGTCTCGGTGCACTGAACACCTTACCTCGCGATGAAGATCCACGTATTTCCAATCGCTTCGCCCTTATTATCACGCCCTTTCCCGGCGCCAGTGCAGAACGTGTCGAAGCGTTACTGACAGAACCTCTAGAAAATAAACTGAGAGAGCTGGCAGAAATAAAACATATTATTTCAAATTCACGCCCCGGCATCTCCGCTATCCGAATTGAATTGAAAGACGAAGTTCATAACGGCCAAACCGACATGATCTGGTCAAGAGCACGTAATCTTCTAGATGAGATTGAAGCTGATCTACCAACAGGTTCACTGAAACCTGACTTCGATATTAACCGTACTTATGCCTTCACCATGATCGTCGCAATCGAATGGCTGGGTAAAAACACGCCGCCGCTTGCCATACTGGGCCGTTACGCGGATGAACTCGAAAGCAAGCTACGCTCCCTGCCAGGCACAGATTTTGTCAGCTTGTTTGGTAATGTACCGGAAGAAATTCTCGTTACAGTTGATCCCAACAAAGCCAACAGCGCTGGCCTCGATATAGCTTACATTAGCTCGACAATTCGAGGGGCCGACGCCAAGATTGCAGCGGGACAACTCAGCAATGACAAATACCGCTTTTCTGTTGAAGTCGCCGGCGAACTCGACTCAGTATCGCGTATCGCAGATATTCCACTGGTCAACAATCAACAACAGGAAATTATCAGGGTGGCCGATGTTGCCAAGGTCACCAGAGCACTTCAGTCTCCCGCAGATGATCTTGCCGTTATCAATGGGCAGCCTTCTGTCGTCGTGGCGGCACGCATGTTGGCAAAAGTACGCAACGATCAGTGGACTGCCTCGGTTGAGCAAACACTGTCGGAGTTTAATAGCAATATTCCCGCTAATATCCAGGCAAAGATTCTGTTTAGTCAAAACGATTACACGCAAGACCGCCTGAGTTCACTCATCGGCAATATCGTGCTCGGTTTCTGCCTTATTGTTATCGTACTGCTGTTAACCCTGGGCTGGCGATCTGCACTGATTGTCGCGGCTTCACTACCATTAACCGTGTTGTTTACTCTCACTTGCATGCAGTATTACGGATTGCCCATCCATCAAATGTCCGTCACCGGTCTTATTGTCGCGCTGGGTATTATGGTCGATAACGCCATTGTAATGACCGATACCATCGCCCACAACCGCAGCCTGGGCATGGACAGAATCACTGCAGCAAGTCGTGCGGTCAGGCACCTATGGTTACCGCTTATGGGTTCAACCATTACCACCATTCTCGGTTTTCTACCTATTGTTCTCATGCCAGGTCCTGCGGGCGAGTTTGTTGGCGGCATCGCGCTCAGTGTTATCTTTTCATTAGTTGGCTCTTACCTGATCTCCCATACCATTATCGCTGGCCTTGCTGGACGTTTTGTAAAAACATCGCCAGAAAAATCCTCACACTGGTATCTGAACGGCTGGCAGTCCGAGCGATTATCCAACCGCTTTCGCTCCTTGCTCAACATCTCTCTACACAAACCCATTGCGACAGTGTTTATTGTGCTGATGTTGCCACTAACAGGATTTATCTGTTCACAGCAATTAACCGAGCAATTTTTTCCACCTTCCGATCGCGATATGTTCAATATCGAATTACATTTACCTCACCACAGCAGTATTGAAGCAACACGGGAGAAAACACATCAAATTTCCCGCATTCTTAAGTCCCACGCAGGCGTTTCCGATGTGCAGTGGTTTATCGGCAAGAGTGCACCTTCTTTTTACTATAACTTGCGACAAAACAGCGATGGCAGCCCCAACTTTGCACAAGCCATGGTAAGCACAGAGCATTTCAACACGGCAAACCAGTTAATTCCGCAACTACAATATCAACTGGACGATCAGTTTCCCGAAGCCCAGATACTGGTTAGAAAACTGGAACAAGGCCCGCCTTTTAACGCCCCTATCGAACTGAGAGTTTACGGACCCAATCTGGACACTCTCTCTGCATTGGGCGATGAAATTCGACGCGTAATGCTCGCCACCCAAGACGTGATTCATACACGCGCCACATTGAGTGACGCTACACCGAAGATATGGCTACACGTCGATGAAAATCTCAGCAAGCTCAGCGGACTGTCGTTACAGCAACTGGCCATGCAGACTCGCAACTCACTTGATGGCAGCGTACAAAGCACCGTTCTGGAAACAACGCAGGAGCTTCCGGTAAGAGTCAGAATTCATCAGGGGGCGCGTGATAGTATTAACGATATTGGCAATCTCTATTACCAAAGTCTAAAGCAATCCACTCAGTTAGATGAACACGGATTGCCTCTGTCTTCGCTAGGTGATTTACAACTTCACCCCAGCCGGGGTGAAATTCCCCATCGCGATGGCCAGCGTCTCAATACGCTGGAAGCCTATATTCGTGCCAATGTTTTACCTGCAGCTGTTTTGGAACGTGTGAAATACAATCTCGAAAAGGAAAATTTCCAACTGCCAAGTGGCTATCACCTGGAGTTCGGAGGAGAAGGCGAAAAGCGCAATAACGCCATCGGCAATCTTTTGGCCTATGTCGGTGTAATCGTTACACTGCTGGTTTTGGTCATCGTTTTAAACTTTAACTCATTTCGCCTGGGCATGATCATTTTTGCCGTCGCATTTCAGGCCGCAGGTTTAGGCTTACTCAGTGTGTTTGTATTTCAATATCCCTTTGGCTTTACCGTTATCATTAGCCTTTTGGGGCTGATGGGACTGGCAATCAACGCTGCCATTGTTATCATCGCCGAACTAAAATCCAATGCCCGTGCAGTGACGGGTGATGCTCACGCCATTATGACCTGTGTAATGAACTGTTCGCGACATATCACCTCCACTACAATTACGACCACTGGCGGTTTCCTACCGTTAATTCTGGCTGGCGGAGGGTTTTGGCCTCCATTCGCGGTCTCAATTGCTGGCGGCACCTTATTGGCCACCCTACTGTCTTTCTTTTTTGTTCCCGCATTGTTTTGCTGGTTTGCCCGCAGAAGAGCATTTGAGCTGAATATTGACGGAATCAAATTATCTCGGACCACACAAACGCAACAGACAGTCGACTTAAGCGCAAATAACACCTAAGGCGCATGTAAATACATTCGAATAATTCTGTCGTAACTACGGCGCCACTAGCGATGGTGCCAGTTTTTTCGCACCCTCAATTTCCGCTGGTGACATTAATCTTGCGATAGCTGCTAAGGTTTCTTTAGCTCGGGCGTGACCGTTATTAGCCGCATGACTCAACCAGGCATAACCACTCTGTTTATCCTGTTCAACACCGATGCCTTTTATGTACATTACACCCAGATTGTACTGGGCTGAGACAAATTTTTGTCTGGCCGCCTTTGCGTACCACTCTGCTACAACGGAAAAATCCGCCCTTTCAGCACTGTTTTTCGTAATCAGTTGCCCCATTGCATATTGAGCAAGCGCATAGCCCTGATTAGCAGATTTTTCGTACCAATAAATCGCCTGACTCTCATCTTTCGGTAAACCCCGACCAGCCGCATACATGGCACCAAAATTAAACTGCGCTCCGGCATGTTCCTGTTCTGCCGATCGCCTGAACCACTCTACTGCCTTTGCATCACTCGCTGTCACTCCCTTCCCGGCCAAATACAAACCACCCAAACTATGTTGCGCGCCCGCCAACCCGTTTTCGGCCGCTTTTTGAAACCAATACACGGCCTGTTTTTCATCTTTATCCAAACCTTGCCCCAGTGCAAACATTTGAGCCAAGCGGTTTTGCGCACTGGGGATGCCTTTCTCTGCCGAACTGCGATACCAAAAAACCGCCTTCTGTGCATTCCGTGGAACACCAATGCCAACATCGTACAGGTAAGCCAGGTTACTTTGAGCATTGGCAAAACCCTGCTCAGCTGCTTTTGTATACCAATGAACGGCTTTCTGGTCATTTTTCTCAGTACCTGAACCAAAGCGGTACATATTGGCCAAATTATATTGGGCACTGGCCACACCATTTTCAGCCAAACGCTGGTAAATCACCAGGGCTTCCGCATAATCCCCACTCTTATACAAATTGAATGCCCGCTGAATATCCACATCAGAATCAGACGCTGCAATAGCAGCTGCACCAATCGAACATAACAGACAAAAAATCACAAAACGTTTCACTATTGTCACCTCAAAAACGATACTTTAAAAATGGCACCTGAAAACAGAATACCCCGATTAGAACGTATCCCATTAATGGATGCAAGCGAGATAATACAGATCGTATTTCATTCCCTTTCGTTGTATCTACCTTTGTGGCTCAGATAAATTTTTTATTCCTACGGTCCTTAATTGACTTCATCCAGAACGCCAACAGTTCATTAAAGGGTCTTATCTTGTATTTGCCAGTTACTGTGCCTATGATCAACAAGTGGCACGACCACTGACAATACAATTTTCGGGCACTTGACACTCTGTTTTACTCAAAAAAAGCAAAACAGAAACCTATTCGAAGAATGAAACCGTCATCGAAAATGTCTTTGTACTTATCGAAAAAGCTTGGAGCCATTCATATCATCGCATAATACGTGAGGTCAAAATGAACCAGCTAGCCTATGCACAGACAGTCGAGGAACTAAAAATAAATTACCGAAAACTGGCCGCGCTACACCACCCGGACCGAGGTGGCAAACTGGAACGAATGCAGACTATCAACAATGAATACCATCGCATGCTGCGCGTATTGAGCAAATCAACTAACTGCGCTCAATTTGAAAATGTTAGTGTTAGCGACAAGGTATATGTTAACGGAACGGAATGCGAAGTGATCGCCGTCAGCGAAAAACATTTTCGGGTGGTCGCCAAAGGAAGAACCCGTCAGGCAGTATTTGACAAAAAAACAGGAATGGGAATGCGCAACCGGCGCTTAAAAGCGTCTTATTGCGATACCTGGCATTAAACTAAAACCATTCGATCTATTCCAGCACATCGATTTATTCCTTCACAACAAAAAAAAGCATAGTGCCGAAACACTATGCTTTTCTCGTTTTACTCTGAAAAATTACTGATTGAAGTTGGCCGGATCAATTGCTGTACCAAAATCACCCATGCGATAGAAGCGCCATTTCACCGCATTCAAAGTAGTACAACTGCCCAGCAATCCTGTAATATTACTACTAGATTTATTCATACACGCATTATTATTCGCAGACTTCAAACGGTAGTACCCACCAGTGGATTGCATTGTGATATCTTCATCCGATCCATTATCGCAGTTCTCCGCTTGCCAGTTATTGCCTGTAATACCATGATAATATATACATTTATTGCTGCCATTCATAGCACGCAAACGCCAATTCGCTCCTTTTACCTCTATCTTCCACTGTTGTCTTGGCTCGAAAGGCTCTACAGTATCACAACCAGCTGTTCCGAAATCAGTACCATCAGAATACAGCTCGATACAGCTTCCTCCATCCGCATTACGAATCAAATACCAGATATCTTCACAGACAACCGACACATTGGAGACAGTCGCCGTTGCTGTTCCACTACCACTGGTGACCGTACACTGCTGTCCTTCTGGTGGCGTTAAAACAGTCACATTGTAAGTCAACCCGTGATCAATCTCTGTAGCAAAGAGGAATGAACCGTTGGTCGTCACAGGAAGATCATCACCCAGATTATTTTGCAACGTGACCGTCCCACTTATGCCACTGACATTACCACCGATACCGTAGGAATTTGTATCACAAACAACCGAAACATCGTTTACATTGGCTGTCGCCGTTCCACCAGCATTGCTCACCGTACAAGTCTGACCCGTAGGCTGCACACTCACCGCAACCAAATAAGTCAATCCGTGCTGCACTGTGTTGGCAAAATCGAAGGGTGCGTTGGTAGTGCGTACCAAATCATCCCCACCGTTGTTCCGAAGCGTTACAGAACCATTTAAGCCCGTGATATTCCCGGATATCGTGTACTCATTCACCGAACAACCCACACTCACCGATGTAACATTTGCCGTTGCAGTGCCACTTCCACCAGAAACCGTACAAGTTTCACCTGTCGGATTCGTCAGCACAGACACATTATAAGTACTGCCACTGGTCAGCAGGGTTGCAAAGGTAAAGGTATTATTCACTGATAAGGGCAAATCATCACCACCGTTATTTTGAAGCGTCACTGTGCCTGATGTCAGCCCACTGAGACTACCACCAATACTGTAATTGTTCAGACAGTTTACATTGACGTTACCCACATCACCTGTGATGGTTCCGCCCGCGTTGCTCACCGTACAGGTTTGGCCGGTTGGCTGCGTCTGTACGGTCACGTTATAGGATTCGCCATAAGCCACCGCTGATGGGAAGCTATAGGTTCCATTCGATGGAGAAACCGTCTCACTAGCTGAAGCTACACCGTTATGCAGAACGACTGTACCCGTCAGGTTACTCACCAAACCACCCAGACTGTGAGTACTGGTTTGACAATCCACGTTTACATTGTTGACTGCCGCAGTAATAGTGCCACCGGCATTACTCACCGTACAGGTTTGACCGGTTGGCTGTGTCTGTACGGTAACGTTATAGGACTCGTTATAAGCCACCGCCGATGGGAAACTGTAAGTTCCATTCACACTGCGATTCACCGTCTCACTGGCCGAGGCTACACCGTTGTCCAGAATGACTGTGCCGGTCAGGTTGGTGATCGTACCGCCTAAACTGAAAGTATCGACACTACAACTGACATTCACATCGTTCACCACCGCTGTCACCGTACCTGCGGCATTGCTGACCGTACAGGTCTGACCTCCCGGCTGTGTCTGTACCGTGACGCTATAGGTCGTGTTGTACGCCAATGCTGTGCCAAAGATGTAACCAATGTTGTCGCTGACATCCTTCATCTGACTGCCCGAGCTCGCACCGTCATCCAGAGTCACCGTGGCTGGCAACGTTAATCCACTGACCATACCACTCAGTGCAAACGTATCGACACTACAATCCACATCCACAGTGCCGACAGCCGCTGTGATTGTGCCACCCGCATTGCTCACCGTACAGGTCTGACCTGTCGGCTGTGTCTGTACGGTTACGTTATAGGATTCGCCATAAGCCACTGTTGATGGGAAGCTGTAAACGTCGTTAACGGTCAGGCTCACTGTTTCACTCGGCGTCACGCCGTTATCCAGAATCAGTGTACCCCCTGTCAGACCCGTCAGCGTACCACCCAGACTGTGGGTGCTGGCCTGACAACTGACACTCACATTGTTCACCACCGCTGTTACCGTACCTGCAGCATTGCTGACCGTACAGGTCTGACCCACCGGCTGCGTTTGTACCGTTACGTTATAGCTTGTGTTATGCGGTATCTCATTTTGGAAGTTATAACTATTGTCGGCAGTCAGGTCGACTGTCTGGATAGTCGGCGTGCCGGAATTCAAAGTCAAAGTGCCACCCGTCAAGCCCGACAACGCACCACCCAGCAAGAAGGTATCAACTGTACAATCCACATCCACATTGCCAACAGCCGCAGTAATCGTGCCGTTAGCATTGCTCACCGTACAGGTCTGACCGGTGGGCTGTGTCTGCACGGTCACGCTATAGGATTCGCCATAAGCTACTGCCGACGGGAAGCTGTACACGTCGTTAGTGGTCAGACTAGCCGTTTCACTGGCCGAGGCTACACCGTTATCCAGAATCAGCGTACCACTTGTCAGACCTGTCAGCGTACCACCCAGGCTAAAGATCTGGGTCACACAGCTAACATTCACATCGCTCACCACTGCGGTCATTGCGCCCGTAGCATTACTCACGGTACAGGTTTGACCCGTCGGCTGTGTCTGTACTGTCACGTTGTAGGATTCGCCATAAGCCACTGCCGATGGGAAACTATAGATTCCATTCGATGGAGATACCGTCTCACTGGCCGAGGCTACTCCATTGTGCAGAACGACTGTATCGGTCAGGTTACTCACCAAACCACCCAGACTGTAAGTATTGGTTGAACAATTCACATTCACATTGCTAACATCAGTCGTAATGTTGCCCACAGCATTGCTGACTGTACAGGTCTGTCCCGTGGGCTGCGTCTGCACCGTGACATTGTAGGCCGTGTTGTAATCCAACTCTGATGGGAAGATATAGCTGCTACCCATTACATCCGCAGTTTCACTGGTCGGCGCGCCGTTATCCAGTATCACTGTGCCCGTAAGACCTGTGACCGTACCACCCAAACTAAAGGTACTGGTCACACAGTTGACCGCCACCGTGGTCACAGTCGCTGTGGCCGTTCCACTACCACTGGATACCGTACAGGTTTCACCCGTGGGCTGTAC
>PIVM01000876.1 GCA_003353945.1 Gammaproteobacteria bacterium | reverse complement strand
GATCTTCTTACAGCATACTGTGCATATGCTGCTGGTGCTGAGGAGCCAACAGGGTTGCCACACCTACCTGTAGAGTATGCAGACTATGCTGTGTGGCAGTGGCAGCACCTTGAAATGGGAGGGCACTTGGAACAGCAGCTGGATTATTGGACGAAACAGCTGGCTAACACACCACCACCACTGAACCTCCCCTTTGACCGACCACGTTCTGAGACATCTAGTGGCCGTGAGGGTTCTAGTTTGCCTGTTTACCTGCCTGGAAAGCTAGTGGCTGCACTGGCGGACCTCTGCACTCAGCACCGCTGCACGATATTTGTTGGGCTAATGGCAGCTTTCCAGCTAACATTGAGCCGCCTTGCAGGCAATGTAGAGGATTTAGTGGTAGGGACACCGAATGCTGGTCGAGACAATGTCCTGCTGCATGAAATGGTTGGCTGTATTATGGAAACACTTGCGATACGAGGGGATCTCAAGGGGTACCCAAGCTTCTCCACTCTGCTAAAACGGCAACAGCTTGTTGTGACTGATGCATTACAATTTGCTAACATTCCCTTTAGCCGTATTGTGCACCGCCTTCAAGTGCCACGCATTGCCAACTGCAATCCTATCTACCAAGTAAGCTCATTTGGTCATCATTTTTTGTTAATGCCTTCTCTAATCGTGATGTTACTATCCCACCAACTTCCCACAGGTTACGCTCAACCTTGTTGATAACCCTTTCATTGATGACCCCAAGCAAATGAGTTCTTCTGATGTCGAATTTTTGAGT
>PIVM01000311.1 GCA_003353945.1 Gammaproteobacteria bacterium | reverse complement strand
GTACTATACCAGAGAGGTGGTAAAAACTACTCTGTTGGATTGCTGACTTCAATTGTGCCCTTGCTCAAGCTGACTGTTGCAGCTCACGACAAACCCTTTTTCTTTAGGCACAGAACGCCAAGCTCTGCGGAGTGCTTTAGCTGGCGCTTTTTTTGCTCCGCAAAAAACGTGCGAGCTTAAGCACTTCCGAAGCAGCTTTTTGTTAGAGCTTTGCGAATTTGAGAATTCCATTAATATATTCTTCAAAAACCTTGTAGGGGTACTTGTCATCAAAACACTTATAATTCATTTCTCTAACGCCTGCGATGGTTTGATACTCCTTACATGCTTTATCATAATCATGTATGTCTTCGGCGGCAACATAGAACCTGAACTTCTCCATTTCAACACAGTGCATATCAAGACATGGTTCGAGAATTCTTTGAATGTCTCCAGCACTTATACTTTGGTCTCGTCTAATTTTGGAAAGTTGAGGAGCGAAAACGGAACGAAAGTTGATAGCTGCAAGCCTGACAGCCTCTCGATCAGCTAACTCACGCGCATAAACGGCTTGCCTGTGCGAAATATCGATACTTAATCTGTAAGTGGCCCATGAACCAACAAGGGCGCCGACGATTGCGGTAATGGCCTCTATCGGTATATATGTGAGCACTTATTTCTCTCCAACTTTTAGTTTCATTTCCATTATCTACTGAGATGCTTGTTTGTCAGTCTCTAACGCCGCGATAAACTGCATGGGTAAAGTGGCGGCTTTTTTGCGCTTTTTTGCAAAAAAGATGATGCTTTACCCATGTCCGATTTCATTGCTTTGTTATGAATTTATTCATTTGTTTCTGTTCCCGGGTAACCTTGATTTAGATGACCGGATGTTGCTTGTTTGTATATGGTGTATGGGAGGAATATCGTGTCTAGTAGGAAACTAAAAGGAAAATCCCATGTTAGATAGCCTTCAAGTTCCCAATCGGACTCATCACCCATGAACACAACGCAATAGTCATATTGAACGCCACTGTAAATTCGATTTATTTTCTCGCAGGGCTGACTGCCAGTATATTTCTGTTGCTCTATTTTTGGCGGTGTTTCACCAATCGTTCTCATTGTCCCGCAAGACACGAGCAGGAAAAACACCATTAAAACCAGCAATATTCTCAACTTTCCTCCGGTACTGGACTATTCATAACGCCGCGATTTGCTGCAGACAAAAGAGCAGGCCGTTTTTTGGCCTGAGCTTTTGACTGTCAGCAACATTGCCTTGTTATGAGAGATGGATTTACTTTGAAATGCGTAAAACACCTTGCTTGATTGACGCATTGAATTTGACAAAACCAAACTCCCTTTGATGCTTAAATACCTGCCGTTTAACTCGGTGTTGACTACAGGCAAACACGCACCGAACTTGCTAGTGGTTTACCCGAAACCTAATTCTACCTGTTTGGCACGCTCTTGTTGACCATTAATAACTGGTTCACCTTTGATGCCAATAAACACCCATGTTGTTCGTACTATACCAGAGCGGTGAAAGAAACTGCCGCTGCTGATTTGCTAACTTTCAAACATTTTTACTCTGAATTTCCCGCTAGCAAAACACGACCAACCTTTTTAAAAAACAGCTCATAACGCCAAGCACTGCGGAAAACAAATGCGTAGGCGGAGCCGAAGCTTTTGGTTTTCCGTAGCTGCTTTTTGTTAGGCACTTCTTAAGTCCTCATGGTAATAATTCAAATTGTCCTCACAAATAATTACACCTTCTTTTAGAGATTCATTTAGTACTCTTAATATTGAAAACTGAAGCTCATGTCTTAAGTTATTGTTACATGGACATTGCTTGTCATGGATTGTTCTTTTCCAAATTCCATCATTGACCTTATAAAACCACCCTTGATTTGCACCAATGCCACTCACTTTGTGGCCTGGATGCTCGACAACCAAAGCAGATACTGAAAAAATACCATCCTCTACTTTTTCAACGAATATCCCTTTTTCATACTCAAAGCCATCACCTAACTCTGGGATTTTGATTAAGCCATCTAGCTCAATAGCTAATCCATCGTGCTCTACGAGTATTTTATTAACTTCGGTTAGATCGAATTGGTCGTTTGTATTTGCAAAGTAGGCGTGCTCTCCTATTTTGTAAAAAGGAATCATTGAGAAAGGTGTATCCTCACCCTGCCTTTTCTCTGAAACCCAGAACGGACTATAAAGAGTTACAGAGGGAGGTAGGTGTTTTACAAACATAGAATCATACTCAGGGATTTCAAGGCCACGGCGATATGCTGGTATCGGAAAATCGCTATCAGATTGGATTTTTATCCACGGTAAATCTAATAAGAATTTCAATATGAAGTCATTTTTTCTATCAGGAAAAATGTCTAGCGTAGACGTTATATCTTTCGATTCAATGTACTTCACTAGAACATCGTAATTTACGTTTAAGTGGGCAACTATAGAGTCCTGTGGTAAAAAGCCATCAACACCTTCTACTAAACACGCGGCTTGCGCCTGAAACCTTAATCTACCTTCATCACCTGCAAGCTTTGTTAAATCATGTATTTTGATATTATTATCTGAAAAATATTTTTCATTGATAACATATATATGCCCACGATTTTCAGTCTGCAAATACAATGCTTCTTTATGAACTAGCCACACCGGATTTTCCTCAAAATCCTCACACATATGTATATTTTTTTTATCATTGTACTTATTTACGGCAAACCAGCACGCTACGTGAGCATCTTTAGATAAATCAATAAAGAATGATCTCCATCCATAGTGCTGCAATATAGCTTGCGACACTCCAAAATCTAAATCATGGTAGTCACCACCACCAAAGGCTCGAATAAGTGCTTTCGAGTAGTGCGTCCACTTAAACATTAGGGGAGGAATGCAGTCGTGCCGCTCAAACGACGTAGGAATACTAATCTGTTTTTCTTCGTCAAGGTAGTGATCTGTTTGACCTCTGAATAGATAACCATCGCCATATTGGCCAATGAACGATTCCAATTGTTCAATGCTATCAATTACAACTTCTTGCATTTCTTCGCCCATTGTATGTGCCTAACGCCGGGTTCTTTTGCTGCCTTAAGTGGAGGCCGAAGGCCGGAGCTTAAGGCAGTCAAAAGCAACCCCTTGTTCTGTGATAACAGTTTGAACGAATGCATTATTAGCTATTTT
>PIVM01000875.1 GCA_003353945.1 Gammaproteobacteria bacterium | reverse complement strand
ATCATCACACTCGTTTTATGCGTATCATTATTATCCACTACTCCTCCGATAAAAGATGTGGATTGCCAAATATCTATTGCGGCACATACTCCTCTTGATAGAGATGTGTGAGGATGTGTTGTGTGCATTTGCGATTTCGTCATGCAGGCAATTGTTGTGCCATGCTGTTAAGGGTGGTGGAAGAATGAAGGCGATCGACCGAATCCAAATAATTTGTGGTTTGATGTTGGCTGCATGACAAAATAATTGTATTCTAATGGCACTCCCCCACCCTTCAACTCGGTGGCTATTCATTGTCGTGTCGATACAACGTCGCCGGCGATTTGTAGAGTCGTAATCACATCAACTAGCTTGATACGTTGAAATCGCCGCACATCACTCGCTGCGCCATGGCGATGGGATCAAGATACACGTGCTGATCACTAATTAACTCCCGGCGGTTGCCTTTTAGGCGCACGGAACATGCCATCACAACATGGTTGTTTTTTGTGTGGCTGCGTTGTGCTCGAAACTCCAAAAAATCCTTGAGAAGCGACGTGGCGCGCAAAATAAAGAGGGGGCAGGGGGCGAGCGCACTAAGTAATATTTAGCAAAAGACTATGGAAGAGAAGAGAGAATGATATAGCATTGCAGAGCAACTTTACAGTCGGATACCCTGTAAGAAAAACAATTTCCAGAGACATAATGGGAGAGGTCCCGAGGGCCCGCAATACAGCACAGAACACTCTCACCACTTGGCATGCTGACAGGCTGTACGGCACCATTTTGAT
>PIVM01000874.1 GCA_003353945.1 Gammaproteobacteria bacterium | reverse complement strand
CGGCACAGTTACTAACGAACGGCAATTGATGTCGCCCTACTGCATATGGGCGTCAATAACTGGTACCTACAATATATAGTACCTGATGGTCTAGAGAAATGTGCCATTGTCAAATTAATCTCTAGTCTTTAATTCTGTTCGCAATCGCAAACTTGGATTTGTAAAGATGCAAACTCAGCAGAATGAACCATGTCGTAATTCGCATAGCATTAAGTCGGGCAAGACGTTGGCGATCTGTCGGCTTCACCACTGATTCGCTGCTATAAACATATCAGACTTGGCATTATAAGCTTGTTTACGATGCTCTGCCAAGACTTGGTAGCAATGATTGCCACAGATACTGGGCGCTATGTATTATGATATGAGCACACTTAGGACTGCGAATTCAATGACTTTCGGAATCCGCCAGTCATTTGAGGTGGCAGTTCCAGATGTTATTCAGTCCTAAGTGCTTAACTTAAGACCTACCTGATATCTCCATGCACCGATTGATTAGAAATGTGTGGCTATCTCTTATGGTGATAGCCCGGTAGTGGTTATTTATTAACTGATAGGACACCATTCTGTGTTGTAAAAGTGGAGGTATAATAGGAGTACCGCTTCATGGTAGCTATCAGATTTGGAAAATGACAGTGTTTTTCGCACAAACCGAGCCACCCTTTGTCGCAATGTGTTGTTCCAGCGTTCTACGTGAGATGTTTTGCCGCTTTCCTTACCCACGCTTTGATGGGTAGCACTTGAAAAGACTTGAGTGTGTCCTAGATGAGTTA
>PIVM01000873.1 GCA_003353945.1 Gammaproteobacteria bacterium | reverse complement strand
GACAACAACACAAGTGCCCCTACGATTAACTCGCGGGATGGAGTGTGTGCCTACCTGTCGGTGGCTGACTGGAACCAGACCATCAACTATCCATTTGCCAATGTGCTGGCTGAGATGGAGGCACAGCATGCCAATCCTACTACGGTGATGCCCTGCATCGCAGCTGCGACCCCTATGAGGCGCCGCAGAACCGCACCACCTACCTCCCAGATGATAGTAGTTCAACCTATGGACACCGCGGAGAGCGATGACATCAAACCTGATGTGAAGGACCTCGTCTCCGTGGTGCGATCGGGACCCACCGAGGTGATCGACCTCATCACGGACAGTGATGACGATGAGAGTGGACCACCCACCAAGAGACCGGCTCTTAGCCTAAGAGAGGAACCGCTGTGGGGAGCCCCCAGTACCTCAGTGGTCCGACAGGAGGGTAGTTTGGACCCCCCGGCGCCAGCTGGTGTCGGTGGCGTGTCCATCGCCTTCCAGCCGGACCTAGGGGGACCGGGGCCAGACAGCATGGAATGCGATGAACAGCTTCACCATGCTGCCCTAGCCACCATGCCAGCCACTCCCATTCAAGTGAATGTCCAACGCATGCAGATGGCTGAGAAACTGCTAGCCATGGCAGCAGAGTTGAGGACACCCACTGCCACACCACTGGAACAACCACTCCTAGGACCACCCAGCACGAGGGGACGTAAGCCGTCTGGAGCATCACCAGCGATGACCAGAGCCAGGCAAGCCAGCCAGTCAGCTGCGATGACCGCCCCCA
>PIVM01000872.1 GCA_003353945.1 Gammaproteobacteria bacterium | reverse complement strand
AGGCCGTCCGACACGGACGTGCCGCCGCCCGCCGCAGACGCGCCGTCGATCGCGGTCAGCACGTCGCTCAGAGAGCCGGTCAGCGGCGTGAGCGTCGCCGCGTCGCTCGAGAACTCGACGACGCCGACTCGGGCGCCCTCGGTCGCGTCGAGGCGGAACTGGGACACCATCTCGCGCGCGAAGGCGAGCAGCGACGACTGCTCCGCCCGCACCGACCCGCTCTTGTCCAGCACAAGCACCAGCTCGAGCTTGACCACGCACGCCGGCGGAGACGGCGGCGCGGGCGACGGCGACGGCGGCGAGGGCGGCAGCCCCGGCGGCGCGGGCGTCGACGGAGGCGGCGGCGGCGCCTTCGGGGACGCGGCCAGCTCGCAGAGCCGGTCCGACGCAAAGTGCTGCCGCACCTCGTCCATCGACGCGCCGAAGAAGGCGAAGTCGGAGCTGGGCGCCGACGCGATCGCGCGCATCGTCTGCTCGTTCGCGCCGCCAAACCCGACCGCGACGATCGAGACGCCGTCCTGCTTCACCGCCGCCGCCTTCGCGATGGCCGTGTCGTCGTTGCCGTCCACCGTCTGCACGCCGTCCGTCAGCAGCAGGATCGTGCGAGGCACGTCGGCGCGCGCGCCCCGGTTCACCTCGGCTCGCCCGAGCTCGAGGCCGTCCGACACGGACGTGCCGCCGCCCGCCGCAGACGCGCCGTCGATCGCGGTCAGCACGTCGCTCAGAGAGCCGGTCAGCGGCGTGAGCGTCGCCGCGTCGCTCGAGAACTCGAC